>CASTQR010000001.1 GCA_949451265.1 uncultured Eubacteriales bacterium
CCGATCTCGTCCCACTTGCCGTCATAGGACTTGCCGATGGCCTGCTGGGCCGCGGCGCCGATGCCCTTCATAGCGGAGGTCACCACGGTGTCGGAGTCGCCGGACTGATCCACGTCCACGCCGATGACCGCGCCCTCGTTGGCGGCGGCGGCAGCGGCGGCGGTGATGGAACTGAACATGGAGCCGCCGCAGGCGAACACCAGCTCGGTGCCCTCGCTATACCAGCCGGCGATCATGCTCTGGAGCTCGGCGGAGGCGGAGTAGCTGGCGCCGTACTCCCAGCTGTACAGCATATCCACCTGGACGCCCAGCTCCTTGGCTGCCGCGTTGGCGCCCTGGACAAAGCCGTAGCCGTAACGGCAGCAGGCGGGGTTGGAGCCGCCGCCGCCGCCGGAGAAGCCCAGCTTGGTGTAGCCTTCCTTGACCACGGCGTAGCCGGCCAGGTAGCCGGGCTGCTCCTCCTGGAACTCCACGCTGGCCACGTTCATCAGGGGGTTGCCGTCGGAGCCCACCACGGGGTGGTTGTTGTCGATGAACACGAAGTGGGCATCGGGGAATTCCTCGGCGGCCTTGGCCAAGGCGCCCTCCTGGAGAAAGCCGGCGCACACGATGACCTTGGCGCCGCCCTCGGCGGCCTGCTTCATGGCGTTGTAGCGGTCATCGTCGGTGGCGGCGTCACCGTTGGCGGGCTGGTAGTACTTGTAGGACAGGCTATGCTCGCTGGCGTACAGCTTCACGCCGTCCCAGGTTCCCTGGTTGAAGGACTTGTCCTTCAGCTGGCCCACGTCGGTAACGAAGGCCACCTCATACTTGCCGTCCTTGGAGGTCATGTTGTCGGGGATGTCGTCCGCGCCCTTCTTGCCGCTGCAGGCGGCCAGACTGAACGCCATGGCCATGGCCAGCAGCATCGCGAGGATCTTCTTCATAAGCGTACCATTCCTTTCTTCTCACTCTGTTCCGGGCGGCGCTGTGCCGCCCTCCTTCCCTGTCCGAAAAAAAGCGGGGACTTGTATTGCAGACCTTGCCTCGCAATCTTCGCTCCCGCCTTCGGACGTGCCCATTATACAGCGTCCCGCCGGGAAATACAAGCATTATTTACAGCTTCCCCGAGCTTTTCACAAAAACTGTCAAAAAGCGTCCCTCAATAGCCCTGGGCCTGCTGGCCTTTCACCAATTTAACGATCCGGCTGGTGCCCAGGCGATCCGCCCCTAAAGCCAGGAAGTCCGCCGCGTCCTGGAGGCTGGAGATGCCCCCGGCGGCCTTGATCTTCACGTGGGGGGCCACGTTGGCCTTGAACAGGGCCACGTCCTCCCGGGTGGCCCCGGCGGTGGAGAAGCCGGTGGAGGTCTTGATGAAGTCCGCGCCGCTGTCGGAGACAATCCGGCACAGCTTGACCTTTTCCTCGTCGGTGAGGAGGCAGGTCTCGATGATCACCTTGAGGGTCAGCTCGCCGCAGGCCGATTTCACCGCTTTGATCTCAGCCAGCAGGTCGTCCCACCGCCCATCCTTGGCCCAGCCGATATTGATCACCATGTCGATCTCCTTCGCCCCATTGGCAATGGCGTCCTCCGTCTCGAACACCTTGACGGCGGTGGTGGAGTAGCCGTTGGGGAAGCCGATGACGGTGCACACCGGCAGCCTGTCCCCCAGGTAGTCCGCCGCCTGTTTCACGTAGCCGGCGGGGATGCACACGCTGGCGCAGCCGTAGGCCGCCCCGTTGTCGCAGATCTGGCGGATCTCGTCCCAGGTGGCGGTCTGGGTCAGAAGGGTGTGGTCCACGGCGGCTAAAATGGTCTGGTTGTCCATAGGAATCACCTCATTATAATGTATAGCTCTATTTTACTATGAACGGGCGGGAAAAGCAAGACAGCCAGCTGTTTTGGCGCAAAAAAGGCAGACGCAACGGCCGGTTGTCAAATTGGACACTGTTTTTGGTTGCGCAGCCGCCCCTTTTTTGCTAAGATGAACCTGTCCAAAAGGCGCCGGACAGTTTTTCCATTGGAGGTATCATCATGGACTTTCGCGAGCGTTTATTTGAACTGCGCCGTCAGGCGGGCCTGTCCCAGGAGGAGCTTGCCAACCTGCTGGGCCTCACCCGGCAGGCGGTGCAGAAATGGGAGGCGGGCACGTCCCGCCCGGATATGGACAACCTCACCGCCCTGGCGGACTATTTCCACGTGTCCCTGGACTATCTGACGGGCCGGGAGGGGGCCCCTCCCCCGCCCCCGGCGGAGTACACAGCCGCCGCCCCGCCCCCGCCCGCCCCCACCGTCATCCACCACTATTTCCACGAGGGCTGGCACTACGAGTATAAAAGTGAGCGCACCCTGTTCGGCCTGCCCCTGGTTCACATCAACCTGGGCCGGCGGGATCACTGGGCCCGGGGGATCCTCGCCATCGGCAACATCGCCACCGGGTTCGTGGCCTTGGGCGGCGTGGCGGCGGGACTGCTCTCCCTGGGGGGCGTGAGCTTTGGGCTGCTGCTGGCTTTGGGGGCGGCGGCCCTGGGCGGGGTGTCCGTGGGCGGCGTAGCCATCGGCCTGCTGGCCTGGGGCGGCATCGCTTTGGGCTGGCTGGCTGTGGGCGGCCTCTCCGTGGGGGTGTACGCCGCCGGGGGCGTGGTGGCGGCCTCCCGGGTGGCGGTGGGCGGCGTGGTATCCGCGCCCCTGGCTATTGGGCAGATCGCGGACGGCGCGAAAACCATCCTCGTCCCTATGGAGGGGCTGTCGGATGAGGCGCTGATGGAGGCCCACGCCGCCATCACCGGGGCCTGCCCCAACGCCCCCTTCTTTGTCAGCCGGATCCTGAAATTCTTCGCCTGGGCGGAGCTGCGCTGACCCTCCCCGGCAGGCCGGTTTCCGGCCTGCCGGGATTTTATCGTCTGCACTCAAATATTGGTTGAATTTTGACAAAATCGCCGCCATTGTATTCAACTATTGTTTTTGCTATACTTCAACCAGTAAGCGAAACGAGGTGTTGTTATGGCAAATGTGTTGAGCGAACGCATCGCGGAATTGAGGAAAGAGCGGGGCCTCACCCAGGAGCAGCTGGGCCAGCTGGTGGGGGTGTCCGCCCAGGCGGTGAGCAAGTGGGAAAAGGGCGGCGCCCCCGACGTGGAGCTCCTCCCTGCCCTGGCCGACCGTCTGGGCGTCAACATCGACGCCCTGTTCGGCCGGGAGGGGAGCGAGGCGGTGGACATCCACCAGACCGCCGCCCGCTGGCTCCACACCGTCCCCGCGAAACAGCGGTTCGACCAGATCTGCCGCCTGTGCTGGACTTTGACCAAAAACCTGCTGGATGGCGTTGATATCCCCAATATCGGCTATCTGGGCCGCGCCGTCATGATGGAGCAGGATCCCGACATGGCCCAGACGTGGGCCATGAGCCGGGTGTTCCTGGACGGCGGCCTCATGCTGGGCCTCCACGCGGAGGATCTCTCCTTCGCCTCCGTCTGGCCCGAACCGGAGGACGGCTACGACGCCCACTTTGCCCCCATGGATCAATATCGCGCCCTGTTCGCTGTCCTGGCCCGCCCCGGCTGCCTGGAGGTGCTGGAGTACCTGTACAGCAGAACCTACCGCCACTATGTGCCGGAGACGGTGGCCCACGCCCTGTCCCTTCCCGTGGAGGAGGTGCGGGCCCTGCTGGACGGGCTGCTGGAACTGAAAATCCTGCAAAAGACAGAGCTGGAGCTGGTGGAGGGGCTGACCAATTCCTACTCCCGCCGGGAGGAGGACGTCTCGCTGGTGCCCTTCCTCTATCTGGCCCGCTGCATGACGCAGGCGGGGGGCTACCTGTTCAACATCGGCGGGGCGGGAAAACGCCTGCTCCGGGGCGGCGTCTGGAAAAGGACGGAGGAGGAGAAACCATGACAAGCAATGAGAAAAGGACCGCCGCCCGGCCCTTCTTCCGGGCCTTTTATGAAAAAAACCGCCTGCATTACGCGGCGGCGCTGGCCCTCACGCTGCTGTCCACCGCGGTGGGCTTAGCCATCTCCTGGATCCTGGGCGAGGTGATGGACACCATCACCGCCGGGGACCTGGGGCGGCTGTGGCATATTTTCTGGTTTGTGCTGGCCCTGCTTCTCACCAACCCGCTCCTGGATCTCAGCTATTACGGAACCCGCGCGGTGTTTATCCACCAGGCCCTGGGGCAGTACAAGGCTCTGGCCTTCCGGAAGCTGTCCGAAAAGAGCATCAGCGCCTTTTCCCAGGAGGGCACAGGCCGCTACCTGTCCACCCTCACCAACGACGTGACCACCATTGAGACGGATTACCTGCAAAACTCCTTCGACCTGGTTATGTACGCCGTGCTGTTCCTGGGGGCCTTGAGCATGATGTGCCTGTACAGCCCCTTAATGACGCTGTTTTCCATCCTGCTGAGCGTCCCGCCCATCCTGCTGTCCATCGTCACAGGAGGCCCTATGGCAAAACGGGCCCAGACCGTCAGTGCCAGAAACGAGGGCTTTATGGCCCAGGTCAGGGATCTGCTGAACGGCTTTTCCGTCATCAAGAGCTTCAAGGCGGAGCGGGAGGCGGAAAAGCTGTTCGACGCCTCCAACCGCGCCGTGGAGGACGCCAAACGCCGCCGCCGGTATTTTGAGGGCCTGGTGCGCGGCCTGTCAGGCACCTTCGGTTTCCTGTTTCAGTTCGGCATCTTCCTCATTGGCGCCTATCTCGCTATCCGGGGGGATATCACCAGCGGAACAGTGGTGGTGTTTGTCAACCTGTCCGGCTATCTGATCCAGTCCATCTCCCAGGCGCCCCAGCTCCTGGCGGGCCGCAAGGCCGCCGCGGGGCTGGTGGAGAAGCTGGCGGAGGTCACCGGGGAAAACGCCGCCCGCTCCGGCGAGGACATCCCGCCCGTCCTCAACGACGGGATTACCCTGAAGCACGTCACCTTCGGCTACCAGCCGGATCAGCCCGTGCTGAAGGATCTGTCCCTCACCCTGGAGCCGGGGAAAAAGTACGCCGTAGTGGGCGGTTCCGGATCGGGCAAGTCCACCCTGCTGAACCTGCTCATGGGGGCCTACGACGGCTACACCGGCTCCATCGCCATCGACGGCAGAGAACTGCGATCCGTGAACCCGGACAGCCTCTACGACCTCATGAGTCTCATCGGACAGAACGTGTTTCTGTTCGACGACACCATCCGCGCCAATATCACCATGTTCCGGGACTTCCCCGAAGGGCAGGTGGCGGAGGCCGTCCGCCGCTCCGGCCTGTCGGAGCTGCTGGAGCAGCGGGGGGATGCCTACCGCTGCGGGGAGAACGGTTCGGGCCTGTCCGGCGGAGAGCGCCAGCGGGTGTCCATCGCCCGGTGCCTCCTCCGGGGCACGCCGGTGCTGCTGCTGGACGAGGCCACCGCCGCCCTGGACAACCAGACCGCCTTTGCCGTCACCGATGCCATCCTCCATCTGGACGGCCTCACCCGGCTGGTGGTCACCCACCGGCTGGACGAGGCGCTGATGGCGCAGTATGACGAGATCCTTGTCCTCCGGGACGGAACAATTCAGGAGCGCGGGGACTACGAAACCCTCATGGCGGAAAAGGGATATTTCTACTCCCTCTACACCCTGGCGGCGTGAGAAAAGACCGGGCGGCTGTCCAGCCGCCCGGTCTTTTTTACAGCTCTTTTTCCACTAAAATATACTCGTCGTTCCGCAGCCGCTCCCGGAATCCGACACTGAGGAACAGGCCCACCGAGGGGTTGTCGATGGCGATATTGTCCACCAGCCGCTTCACGCCGTTCTCCCTGGCGGCGGCACACAAAAGCTCCAAGCCCTGCCGCCCGAAGCCCTGGCCCCGGTATGAGGCGGCCACCAGCACGTCGCAGAGGTATTCCCCCAGCGCCCCGTCGTAGTGGTAGGCCGCCTCCCCCGCCGGCGCCCCGTCCGATTCTCGGCGCAGGTAGCGGTAAAACCGCTCCCCCGCCCCGTCCACCACCCAACGGGCGTACCAATCCGCCCAGCGTTCCGGCGGGAAATCTATCGTCCCGCCGTAGGCGTGGTTGTAGGCCATGGTGTCCGGGTCGGCCAGCAGTTCCCGGCGGAACGCCAGTTCCTCCAATTTGGGGCGGTATAGTGAAACACGCTCTATGGCGTCCTCCTTTCAGTGGTCCAGCAGCTTGGCCATGGCGGTGCGGCGCACCACCATGGCGCTTTTGGGGCAGAACTTCTGGCAGCAGAAGCAACGGATGCACTTCCTTCTGTCAATCTTAGGCTTCCCGCCCCGCATTGTGATGGCGTCTGCGGGGCACACCTCCCGGCACGCCTCGCACCCCACGCACTTCCCCGGCTCCAGTCCGGGCCGCTGGGCCAGGGCCCACCGGATCAGCGTGCCCTTGATTTTTTTGGCCCGGCTCGTCCCGTCCCCCTGGAACAGGTGGCTCACCGCCGCCCGCGCCAGCTGGAAGTCCGGGATGGCAACGGCGGCGGGATCGCCCTCCACCGTCAGGCCCTCCGCCGCCGCCAGGATCAGTCCCCGCTCCGCCGCCGCCCTCAGGGTGGGCACCTCCCCCGGCCCCAGGCCGATGAGTGATGCGCACACCAGATCCGCCTTGTGGGGGCTGTCCGAGGCCAGCACCGCCCCCATGTGCCGAGGGGTGCCGCTGCCGGGGCCGTTCCCCTCCATGCAGTCCACCGCGTCCACGATGGTGAGCCGGGGCTTGAACTACTCGTCCAGGTCCACGATCATCCGGGCGAAGTCCATGGGGTCGGGGTAGCGGAAATGATACTCCGGCTTCACCGTACCGGGGATGGCCCCGAACAGATTTTTCGCCCCGCAGGTCATGCCCATCATGCCGTGGGTTTTCAGCTTGCAAAGGTCGATGATGGCGTCCGCCCCGTCCAGCCACGCCGTATAGCGGAAGCTCCGGCACACCTTCCCCTCAAAGGCTGCCGCTTACGCGGCAGCCTTTTCCCATGGTGTTCGAATTACTCCGCCTCGTCCTCACCGTCATCGGCGGCGGGGCCCTCCTCCAGCAGGGCGCGGATGGACAGGGAGACCTTCTTGTTCTCCTCGTCGATGGCGATGATCTTGGCGTCCACCACGTCGCCCTCCGCCAGCACGTCGCCGGGCTTCTCCACCCGGTGATCGGCGATCTGGGAGATGTGGATCAGGCCGTCCACGCCGGGGACGATCTCGGCAAAGGCGCCGAAGGTCATCAGCTTCACAATGCGCACGGAGGCGGTATCGCCCACGGCGTACTTGGTAGTGAATACGGTCCAGGGCTCCTGGCTGTGATCCTTCATGCCCAGGGAAATCTTCTTCTTCTCCGGGTCGAAGGAAATCACATACACCTCCACGGGGTCGCCCACGGACACCACCTCGGAGGGGGTCTTGATCCGGGACCAGGACAGCTCGGAGATGTGGACCATGCCGTCCACGCCGCCGATGTCCACGAAAGCGCCGTAAGAGGTCAGGCTCTTGACGGTGCCGCTGTAGTGCTTGCCCACCTCGATGTTGTTCCAGATCTCAGCGGCGGCGGCGGCCCGGGCCTCGGCGGCCACGGCGCGGATGGAGCCCACCACCCGGCGGCGGGCACGGTTCACCTCGGTGATGCGCAGCTGTACCCGGGTCTTGACCATCTCGGACAAGTCAGCCCCCCGGGGCTTGCCGGACTGGGACGCGGGGATGAACACCCGGATGCCCTTAACGCTGGCCACCAGGCCGCCCTTGTTCTCCTCGGTGATGATGCCCTCCAGAACGTCCTTGTTCTCCACGGCGTTCTCCACGATCTCCCAGTTCTTGTCCGCGTCCAGGCGCTTCTTGGACAGCACCACCACGCAGTCCCGGTCGCTGACCAGGCGGACCACGGCCTCGATCTCATCGCCCACCTTGGCGATGTCCTCCACCTTCACATCGGGATCATCGCTCAGCTCGGACAGGGGGATGCTGCCGGGGTACTTGACGCCCAGCTCCACCTGAATCTCGGTGGGCGTGATAGCCGCAACCGTACCAGTGACCCGATCCCCCGTATTCAAAATTTTGAACGACTCCTCCAGCATTTCCGCGAAGGACTGTTCAATCTCCATAATTTCGTCGCTCATCTTGTTGCTGACCTCCTTTATTATCCACCCCGGCGTGGATGCGCCGGCGGTGATTCCAAGCGTGCCAACCGACTGGAACCGGGCCCTGTCAATGTCCCGCCCCCGCTCCGCCTGCACCACCATGGGACAGCGGCGGGCGCACAGCTGGGTAAGCCTCCTGGTGTTGGAGCTTTTCTGATCGCCGATGACGATCATGGCGTCGCATTGCGCGGCCAGTTTCAGCGCCTCAGATTGGCGCCTGGACGTAGCACCACATATTGTATCAAAAAATTCTGCGTTTGTACACACTTTTTTTGCGTTTTCCACGGTTTTTTTCCAGCCCGCCTCGATGGCCGTGGTCTGGGAGACAAATGTCAGCGGCTGGGCGTACAGTTCCGGGTTTTTCGACAAAACCCCTTCCAGTTCCTCCCAACCCGGCACGGCAAACCCGCGGGAGGTACAGCCCAGGATGCCCACAATCTCCGGGTGGTCGGCCTCGCCCACCACCACCGGCGTCCGCCCCTTGGCCTCCGCCTCTCGGACGATGGCGTGGATGCGGGTGACATTGGGACAGGTGGCGTCGATGACCCGGCACCGCCGGGCGGCCAGCGCCGTATACACCAAGTCTGGCTCCCCGTGGGCCCGGATCAGGACCGCGGCCCCCTCCGGCGCCTCCTCCGGGCTGTTGATGGTCACCGCCCCCATGTCCTCCAGGCGGCGGATCACGTGGTCATTGTGGGTCAGGTGGCCCAGCAGGTACACCGGGCCCTCCCCCGCCGCCCGCTCCGCCAGCTCCACCGCCCGGCGCACGCCGTAGCAGAATCCCGCCGTTTTCGCCAGCCGGACGATCATGCCGCCCGCTCCTCCAGCGCCCGGATCCGCTCCATCAGGTCGTCCGCGATGCGCTGGTAGTCCTCCGGGGTGGGCTTGCGGCCCTCAAATTCCGGGTGGTAGGGTTCTCCGAACACGATGGTGGTCCGGCGGAACCGCCGCTTCCTGGTGGGTATGTAGATGGGCACGATGGGCGCGCCGGTGCGGGTGGCGAACATGGCCGCCCCGGTGCGGGCCTCGGAGTCCTCCCCGTCCTTTACCCGGGTGCCCTGGGGGAACATCAGCAGCTTCTCGCCGCCCTTCAGAATGCGCAGGGCCTCCTTCAGCGCCCCCACGTCGGCCTTGCCCCGCTTCACGCCGAAGATGCCTGCCTTTTTCAGCAGGAAGCCGATCACGGGCCACTTCATCACTTCCTCCTTCGCCATCACGTGTACCTGCTTCCGCCAGCCCAGGCAGCACACCACGTACAGCGGATCGCCCAGGGTGCTGTGGTTGCCGCACAGCAACGCAGCCCCCTCGGGCACGTGCTCCACCCCCACCGCCTTCCAGGGGTGGAGGATCTTCATATAGATCCAGATGATGGGATAGAGCACCGCGTATGCCTTATTCATGTCCATCCCCCTCCGCCAGTTTCAGGTGGTTCCGGGCCAGCCCCAGCAGCAGCTGGAAGCTCTCCTCCAAATCCAGCTTAGTGGTGTCCGCCAGCACCGCGTCCGCCGCCTGCCGCAGGGGTGCGGTTTCCCGCTGGCTGTCCCGGCGGTCCCGTTCGATGACCTCCGCCAGCACCTGGCCGAACTCCGCCTGCTGGCCCCGCTCCCGCAGTTCCTTGCAGCGGCGCTCCGCCCTGGCCTCCGGGGCGGCAGTGAGGTAGATCTTCAGATCCGCCCCCGGCAGCACCACCGTGCCGATGTCCCGGCCGTCCATGATCACATCGTGTTCCCGGGCCGCTTTGCGCTGCATCTCCATGAGGAAGTCACGCACCGCCGGGATAGCCGCCGCCTTGGACGCCGCCGCGGACACCTCATTCCGCCGGATGGCCTCCGTCACGTCCTCCCCGTCCAGGAACATATGCTGGAGGCCGTCCGCCCCATAGGCCATGGTGATAGACAGTCCCGGCAGCAGCGCCGCCACCGCCCCCCCGTCGGCGGGATCGATCCCCCGCCCCAGGGCCGCCAGCCCCACGGTGCGGTAGATGGCCCCGGTGTCTACGTACAGGAAGCCCAGCTCCTTTGCCAGCGCCTTGGCCAGGGTGGATTTCCCCGCCCCGGAGGGCCCGTCGATGGCGATACTGCGGTACTTCATGGCACAACGCCCTTTCCTCATTCCCGATTGACTACCCGTTCCGCCGCGGCCAGCCCCGCGGCGTGGCCCGTGGCCCAGGCGATCTGCAAATTGAACCCGCCGGTGTAGCCGTCCACGTCCAGCACCTCCCCGGCCAGGTACAGCCCCGCCGCCTTCTTGGATTCCATGGTTTTGGGATCCACCTCCCCCACGGCCACGCCGCCGGAGGTGACCACCGCCTCCTCCACCGGGCGGGGGCCCGTAAGGGGGACGGTAAAATCCTTCAACGCTTCCAGCAGGGCCCGCCGCTGTTCCTTCCGGATATCGTGGGCCTTGGCCTCCCCCGGCACGCCGGATCGGGCCACAATGACAGGGATCAGGCTCCTGGGCACCAGCCCCCCCACCACGTTGGAGAACTCCTGGTTGGCCCTGGCCCCCAGTTCCCGCACCAGGCGGGCGTCCAGGGTCTGTTCATCCAGGGCAGGCTTCAGGTCGATGTGGGCGGTATAGCTCCGCTTCCCGAAATCCAAGTGGGCGGAGGCGGACAGCACCAGCGGCCCGGACAGCCCGAAGTGGGTAAACAGCAGCTCCCCCTGCTCCCGGAAGGCGGTCCTGCCCCGGTCGTCCCTCACCCGCAGCTCCACGTTCCGCAGGGACAGCCCCTGGAGCTGGACGCAGCAGGGGTCGTCCGACTCCAGCGGCACCAGGGAGCCCCGGAGGGTCGTAATGGTATGCCCCACCGACCGGGCCAGGGCGTACCCCTCCCCGGTGGAGCCGGTGCGGGGGTAGGACGCCCCGCCGGTGGCCAAAATGACCGCCCCAAATTGGTACAGCGTACCGCCCCGCTCCGTGGTAATCTCAACCAGCCGCCCGTCTTGGGCCGTCAGGCCCGTGAGGCGGTCCCGGCGCAGCTCCACGCCAAGGCGGCGCAGCTCGAAAAACAGGGCGTCCACAATGTCCGCCGCCCTGTCAGACACGGGGAACACCCGCTTCCCCCGCTCCGTTTTCAGCGGCACCCCCAGGCCCTCGAAGAAGTCCATGGCGTCCTGGGGGGAGAAGCGGTGGAAGGCGCTGTACAGAAACCGCCCGTTCCGGGGGATGGACGCCAGCAGCTCGTCCCGCGTACAGTTGTTGGTGACGTTACACCGGCCCTTCCCGGTGATATACAGCTTCCGGCCCACCTTCTCGTTGGGCTCCAGCAGCACCACGTCCGCCCCGGCCCTGGCGGCGGTAATGGCGGCCATCATCCCCGCCGCGCCGCCCCCGGCCACAATCACGTTATTGCTGTGTGCCATACTCCACCTTTTCATAGACCTGGTACTCGTCCCAGATCTGTTCCAGCCGCTGGAAGGTGGCGGTGACCTCGTCGGACTTTCTCCGCCCCACCGCCACGATGAGCGCGTTGATCACCGACAGAGGGGCCACCAGTGAGTCGGCAAAGGACACCATGTCGCTTTTCGCCAGCAGGCGGTAGTTGGCGGTGTCGTACAGGGGGGACAGCTCGCTGTCGGTGACGGCCACCACCGTGGCCCCCTGGTCCCGGGCAAACTCCAGCGCCCGCACGGAGCGGGTGGAGTACCGGGGGAAGCTGATGCCGATCACCACGTCCCCCTCCCCCACCCGGAGGAGCTGTTCAAACATATCGCTGGCCAGGCTGGCCTGCACCTGGCACACGTTATCGAAGATCAGCTTGAAGTAGAAGGTGAGAAAGTCCGCCAGCGCCGATGACGACCGGGCCCCCAGGATGTAGATCCGCCGGGCCTTCACAATGGCCTCCACCGACGCGGAAAAGTCCTCCCGGCTCAGCTCCGCCAGGGACATCCGCAGCTTCTCAATGTCCCCCTGCACCACCTTCTCCAGCACGTCCTGGGTGCCCAGGCGGTCGTAGGACACCTCAATGCGCTGGACGGTGGTGAGCTTGGAGCGGATCATCTCCTGCATGGCCTTCTGCATGGCGGGGTAGCCGTCGTACCCCAGCTCGGCGGCAAAGCGCACCACGGTGGACTCACTGATCTTCACCGTCTGGCCCAGCTTCGCCGCCGTCATAAAGGCGGCCTTGTCGTAGTTTTCCAGGATGTAGCGCCCAATGAGCTTCTGCCCCTTGGAAAATCCGGCCATTCCGCCCTGGATCGCGCTCAAAATATCTCGGCTCATCGCAAACCCCTGCCCCGCTCCCAGTCTCTCTATCTTGATGCGAAATGACGGCGGATACCGCCGCCCTTCGCCAGCAGTCCCATTGTACTGTGTTATCCGGGAAAATGCAAGGGGTTTTGCACGTTTTTCAAGCTAAACTTGCAAAAGGGCCCGCTCCTCTGCCGACAGGGGCCGCCACTTCCCCGGCGCCAGCCCCCCCAGCAGGAGCTCCCCCTCCCGCACCCGGCGCAGGCGGTCCACCCGCAGCCCCGCCGCGGCGCACATACGGCGCACCTGCCGGTTCTTCCCCTGGTGTATAACGATGGTGAGGGCGTTTTTCCCCGTCCGCTCCACCCGGTCGGCGGTGAGGATTTCCCCGCCGTCCTCCACCGGGGCGGACAGCATGGGCAGGGCCCGCTCCACGTCCCCCGCCACCCACACCCGGTACTCCTTCTCCACCCCGTGGGAGGGGTGGGTAAGCCGCTGGGTCAGCGCCCCGTCGTCGGTGAGGAGCAGCAGGCCCTCCGAGTCCATGTCCAGCCGCCCCACGGGCCACACCCGGGCGGGGCAGTCCGCCACCAACGCCGCCACCGTTTTCCGCCCCTTCTCGTCGGACAGGGTGGTGACGCAGCCCCTGGGCTTGTTCAGCATGATGTACGTGTGGGGGTTGGGGGCGGGCAGGAGAACGCCGTCCACCTCGACCCGGTCACGGGCCGGGTCGGCCTTGTCCCCCAGCCCCGCCGGGCGGCTGTTTACCGTCACCCGGCCCGATAAAATATATTCCTCCGCCCGGCGGCGGGAGCAGATCCCCGCCGCCGACAGCAGCTTTTGCAGTCGTTCCTCCATGCCGTCCCTCCTCCGGCGCTCAGGCGGCCCTCCCGCCCAGCAGCGCCCGCAGCTTTTCCAAAAGGGTCAGGGGCTCCCGCGCGTCCAGCCCCGCGTTACTCTGGCTCACCAGCGGCATCTGGGCGACGACCTCCCCGTTGAGCCGCCAGCGGATCTCCCCCAGCTGTACCCCCGCCGGCAGGGGGGCGGTGGCGCTCCTCAGCAGCTCCACCTCCATCACCGGCCTCTCCCCGGCCTTCAGCGGGTAGCCCAGCTCCGCCTTGGTCACCACCGGCATGGTGGGGATGAGGCTGCCCTCCACCGCCACTGAGCCCAGCACCTCCCCCGCCCGGCACAGCACCTGCCGGGGGCAGGTTTGGAAGCCGTAGTCCAGCAGTTTCCGGTGATCGTTCCAGTCGTCCCCGTCGTTGAGGGTGACGCAGATCAGGGTCTGCCCGTTCCGGGTGGCGGCGGACACCAGCGTCCGGCCCGCCTTCTCCGTGAACCCGGTCTTCATGCCCACGCAGCCCTCGCACCGCCACAGCAGCTTGTTGTGGTTCACGAAGGTGCGGGTGCCGATGGTGATCGACTTCGTGGCGCATAGGTCCGCCACCGTCTCATTCCTCAGGCACGCCTGGGCCAGCAGGGCCATGTCATAGGGGGTGGAATAGTGGCTGTCGTCGTTGAGCCCGCTGGGGTTGGCGAAGGAGCTGTTTTTCATGCCCAGCGCCGCCGCCTTTTCGTTCATGAGGGCCACGAACTCCCCCTCGCTCCCCGCCGTATGGCAGGCGATGACCATGGCCGCGTCGTTCCCCGACTGGAGCAGCAGGCCGTACAGCAGCCCCCGCAGGGTGATCTCCTCCCCCGCCTTCAGGTAGATGGACGAGCCCTCGCTGCCCAGCCACTCCCCCTTGACAGTGACCGTCTCGTCCAAGTCCCGCGCCCGCTCCACCGCCACCAGCGCCGTCATCAGCTTGGTGGTGCTGGCGATGAGCCGGGGCCGGTGGGCGTCGTGTTCGTACAGCACCCGGCCGCTTTCGGCGTCCATCAGCACGGCCCCCGCCGCCCGGTCACCCACGGCGTACCCCGGCAGGCACAGCAGAGCCAGCAGGGCCAGCGCCCCCGCCGCCCCTATCCATTTCCTCACAAAAGGTCACTCCCATCCGAATATGATCAGATGGGAGTAGTATGACCTTGGCAGTCCTTTCTTATCCGGGCAGGTTACAGGGGCTGTTCCCCGGCGCTCTCCCCGCTCTTTTTGTCGATATAGCCGGTGACCTTGTCGAACATCTCGGGCACCAGATCCACCACCCGGCTGATGTTGTCCCCCGGCGGGGGCGCCACGGGCAGCAGCCGCACGGAGCCGTCCTTCACCACCAGGAAGGCGATGGGCATCACATTTACGCCCGCCCCCGCGCCGCCGCCGAAGCACCAGGGCTGTGCCTTGCCGTAGTCGGAGCCGCCGGTGGCAAAGCCGAAGGACACCTTGGAGACCGGGATCAGGGTCACGCCGTCCTGGGTGACGATGGGCTGGCCCACCACGGTGTTGGCGTCCACCATCTCCCGGATCTTGTTCATGGTGGTCTGGAGCACTTCATTGATGGGATGGTTGGTTTCACTCATGACTCATTGCCTCCTGTTTTTTTCTTCTGGCGGGTTTCCCGCTCTTGATCCATACCACAAGCGCCTTCACGCCGTAGTGTACGCCCAGCGTCACGATCTGCCCCACCGTCATGGTGAGGGCCGCTTCCGCCTCCACACCCGGCTGAGTCCGGCTGTAGTCCATGCCGATCCGGAGGTTGTGGCGCTTCACCTTGAAATTATGATCCAAAATGGGCCAGATCATCCCCATGACCGCGTTGGCCTGCCCGTAACCCACGGCGATAGCGGCGGGGTCGCTGCCGCCCCAGATGAGTTCCAGGTCGATATTGTCAATGCGGATCTTCCGCTTCAGCGACCCGCAGGCCTGTCCCACCACGGGCAGCAGCTTCAGCAGGCGGGACAGGGTTCCGGGCTGGCCCTCCTTGGGCTCTTTCTTGTGTTTTTCCGCCACGGCGGGCTTCTCTTTTTTCTTCTTTTCCTTTTTGGGCTTCTTCTCCTTGGGCTTGGCGGGCAGGAGCTGGATCTTGAACGGCCCCGCCAGCACCCACACGAACAGCCCCGCTTCCCCATACTTCACCCGGCCCCCCAGCCGGATCAGGGAGATCAGCCACAGCACCGCGAGGACGATCAGCAGCACCTTGAGGAGGGTCATGGCGCGCCCCCTTCCTCCTGGGGCGGCGCCTCCTGCCCCTCCGTCTCCGCCTCCTGGAGGCGCTGGAGGGCGGATTCCAGCTGCAGGGTGAGCTGGGCCTCCTCCTGGGTGGCGGAGGGCAGTTCGGGCAGGTCCTCCAGGGAGGTCAGCCCGAAGGAGCGCAAAAAGGTCTTGGTGGTCTTGAACTGCATGGGCCGCCCCGGCACCGCCAGACGGCCCGCCTCGCAGATCAGCTCCCGTTCCAGCAGCAGCCCCACGGTGTAGGAGCTGTCCACCCCCCGGATCTGCTCGATGTAGGCCCGGGTCACCGGCTGGAAGTAGGCGATGATGGCCAGCACCTCCAATGCGGGCTGGGACAGCTTGGCGGGCTTCCGGTTTTCCAGGGCCTTGCGGATGCAGGCCGCCTGTTCCGGCGCGGAGCACATCTGCCAGCTGGCCTCCAGCCGCACCAGCCGGATCCCCCGGCGCTCATAGCTGTAGTAGTCCGCCAGCCGCTGGCACACGCTGTCCACCGTGTCCCGGTCCTGGCCTAACGTCAGGCAGATCCGCTCCACGGGCACCGGGTCGCCGGAGGCAAACAGGATGCCCTCGATGGCGCTCTCCAGCTCTTTTAAATCCATGCGCGGGCCCTCCTTTCTGCGGCGGTTTGACTGTAGGGCGTGACGACCCCGGCACGCCCCGCGGCGGCACCGGGTACGGTACACCCCGTGGCGCACCAAGCACGGCACGTCCTGCGGCGGCACGGAGCACGGCGCGCCGGGTCGTCGCGCCCTACCCTTAATAACTCTCCACTGTCATGTCCAATTCCCCGGCTCCGTCGTCCACGGTGCTGGTGACGGTGCAGTCCTCCGCTGTCCCCGCCAGGTGGATGCGGTTGGCCTTGCACAGTTCCAGGATGGCTAAAAAGGTCGCCACCACCTCGGAACGGCTCCGGCTGGTCTTGAACAGCGCCCGGAACCGGGCCACCCCAAACTGCACCAGCCGGTCCAGGATGGAGCGCGCCTTGTCCGCCACCGGGTAGGGCTCCCGGCCCACAATGCCCTCGAAAGCGGCGGCGGGCGGAGGCAGCCTATTGTCCGTCCGGGCCAGCACCGCGCGCAGAGCGGACAGGATATCCCCCTTGTCGTGGACGTAGCGGTAGGCGTTGTCCGCCTTCACCGGCTCGGGGGGCTTGGTGAGGTAGTCCCGGCCAAACTCGTACCGCCCGGACAGCGGCCCGGCCACCTCCTTGATCTTCACGTAGGTCTCCTGGGCCTTGTGCTCCTCCAGGGCGGCCATCAGCTCCTCCATCTCGCTTATGGCCACCTCGTCGTCGATGGACAGCAGCATCCGGGTTTTGATGTAGACGAGATGGGCGGCCATGGTGACGAACTCGCTGGCCACCTCCAGGTTCAGCTTCTCCCGCTGGGCCATCCAGGCCAGGTACTGGTCCAGCAGCTCGGAGATCACGATGTCCCGGATCTCGATTTTGTTTTTGCTCAGCAGGTGGAGGATCAGATCGAGGGGACCGTCGAAGTCCTCCATATCCTCCTGCTTGGCCTTCACCACCTTGTCCAGGTGGTAGACGGGGGCTTCCATGGCGCCCCTCCCTTCCAGAATAGGGATATTATAACAAATTTTCTTGCAAAAAACAAGGGCAGGCTATTTTTTCTGCAAACCAGAACTCTTAATCAAAGTACCCTTCCTCTTTCAGAAGTTCCAGCACCCTTGCTTCGCGTTCAATTTCCTTTCGATCGTGATTTACATTCCTGTTCACAAAAATTGCCTTGTCGGGCTCCACATACTCCAATGTGAATTTTTCATCCGCCTCGTAATCGTCCAAATCCTGAGATTGTACGCTTTCCTCAACCTCGCAGAGATAGTAGTAATTGTCCTGAACAAAATAGTCCGCATCGTCATGATCGCTTTTTTGAATCCGATGAACGTACCCGTACTCTTTCACAGTTCCGGGGACGACGGTCAATCCGGCCTCCTCCCGCGTCTCCCTGATCATCGCACATTCTGCGCTTTCGCCTTTCTCGATTCCCCCGCCGGGAAACTTATAGTAGTCATACTTGATGCTGTGCACCATCGCGACTAACCCGTTTTTGATATTGATACAGCGGGCCGAGTGGCGTATAAACGCAGTACCGTTCCTGTCATAGTCTTTTGTGTCCATTTCAAACAACAGCCGCATCGCTCAACCTCACCCCTTCAGTTTCTCCAGCGCGGCCTTTGCCGCCATCTGCTCGGCTTCCTTCTTCGTCCGGCCCGCCCCCGCGCCGATAACCTTCCCATCCACCGACGCCTCCATCTCGAAGCTGCGGCAGTGGTCGGGGCCGCTCTCCCGTACCAGGGCGTAGCTCACCGCCGCCCCCGGCTTGCGCTGTACCAGCTCCTGGAGGGCGGTCTTGTAGTCCCGCCCGGCGGACTTCTCCCGCTCTTTGTCCAGAATCAGCTTGCGGATGATGGGCCGCACCGCCTCCATCCCCCCGTCCAGGTAGACGGCGGCCAGCATAGCCTCGGTGGCGTCCGCCAAAATGGAGGGCCGTTTGCGGCCGCCCCCGGCGTCCTCCCCCTTGCCCAGGCGGAGGTACTGCCCCAGCCCCAGGCCCTGGGCCGCCTCGTGGAGGCTGCCCTCGCACACCAGGGCCGCCCGGGTGCGGGTCAGCTCCCCCTCCGGCATATCCGGGTGTTCGTGGAACAGGTAGTCCGCCACCACCACCCCCAGCACCGAGTCGCCCAGAAACTCCAGCCGCTCGTTGCTGGTCAGCCCCGCGCCCCGGTGTTCGTTGGCGTAGGAGCTGTGGGTCATGGCGTGCTCCAGCAGCCCCCGATCCTTAAAGCGGTAACCCAGCTTTTTCTCCAGCCTGTCCATAGCGTCCTCCCTATCCCAATCACAGAAAAAGCCCCGCCTCAGCGGGACTTTTTCACGGTCTTCCCAGTTGCTCAGAGATCCAGATGATCCTGCATATACTTGTACAAGTCGCCCACGGTGACGATGGACTCGATCTCATCGGCCTCCATCTCCTCCATGCCGAACTCCTCCTCCAGGGCCATGGACAAATCCACCAGGTCCACGGAGTCGGCGCCCAGGTCATCCACAAAGGCAGTGTCGGCCTTCACGCTGTCGGGCTCCACGCCGAACTGGTCGGCGATCAGCTTGCACAGTTTTTCAAACATATTACAGCAGCTCCTTCTATGTGGCTTTGAACACATCCATAATAGGGGCTTTGGCCCGCTCTGTCAAGTGGGTTTTGACATTTTTTTCTGACCGTCTCAAAACCGCCCCTATTCCCCGCCCTTGTCGGCGGGCTTCACCGGCAGTCGCATGTGTTCGATGTTCTCCGTGATGTCCTCGATCATGCCGGATCGGGTGAACTCCACCGCCTGCCGGATGGCGTTTTTCATGGCGGTGCCGTTGGACGAGCCGTGGGCCTTGATCACCGGCTTGCTGATGCCCACCAGCGCCGTCCCCCCCACCTCGTTGGAGTCCAGCAGCTTCTTGAAGTCCCGCAGACCGTCTTTCATCAGCAGGGCAGCGATCTTCGTCTTGAGGCTTTTCAGGAACATCTTCTTCATCTCACGGCTCATGAACAGGGCGGCGCCCTCCACCGCCTTGAGGAAGATATTGCCGGAGTAGCCGTCCGCCACCAGCACGTCCACCTCCGCCGTCCCCTCCATGGCCTCCCGGGCCTCCACATTGCCCACGAAGTTGATGCGGCCCTCCTCCCCCGCCTTGTTCAGCAAGGCGTAGGCCTCCCGCTGGAGATCGGTTCCCTTGGAGGGCTCCGTGCCGATGTTCAGCAGGCCCACCTTGGGCTCCGGGCGGCCCAGCACCCGCTCGGCGTAGTAGCTGCCCATGAAGGCGAATTGGAGCAGGAACTCCGGCGTGCCCTCGGCGGTGGCGCCGCAGTCCACCAGCACGGCCCCGCCGCCCCCCGTGGGCACCACCGGGGCCATGGCCGCCCGGCGGATGCCCTTGATCCGCTTCACCAGCAGCGTGGCCCCCGCCAGCAGCGCCCCGGTGGAGCCGGCGGACACAAAGGCGTCCCCCTCGCCGTGCTTCACCATGTTCAGCCCCACCGTCAGGGACGAGCCCTTCTTCTCCTTGAAGGCGGTGGCGGGGTTGTCGCACATCTCCACCACCTGATCCGCGTGGGTGATGGACAACCCCTTGGGCAGCTCGTCCACCTCCTCGGATTTGAGGGCCTTGAGGATCTCCTCCCCCCGGCCCACCAGCACCACCTCCACGCCGTACTCCTTCACCGCCGCCAGTGCGCCCTGCACCGGGGCCAGCGGGGCGTTGTCCCCGCCCATGGCGTCCACGATAATCCGCATTGTTCCGGCCTCCTTATAATCTCTCTTTCAGCCCGTCGATGATGTCCAGCGCCCGCCGGGACAGGGCGGCGTTCTTCTCCCGCTTGCCCTTCACCTTGTGCCCCAGCGGGGGCATGATGCCGAAGTTGATGTTCATGGGCTGGAAGTCCGTAATCCCCTCCCGGCTTACGTACAGCGCCAGCGCCCCGGTGGCCGTCTCCTGGGAGAAGTCCACCGGCTCCCGGCCCAGCAACCGATGGGCCAGCTCCACCCCCGCCAGGAAGCCCGACGCGGTGGACTCCACGTAGCCCTCCACCCCGGTGATCTGGCCCGCGAAGGTGATCCGCTCGTTCCCCCGCACCCGGTAGTACCGGTCCAGCAGGTTCGGCGAGTTCAGGTAGGTGTTCCGGTGCATGACCCCATAGCGCACATACTCGGCGTTTTTCAGCGCCGGGATCAGGGAAAACACCCGCTTCTGCTCCCCCCACTTCAGATGGGTCTGGAAGCCCACCAAATTGTACAGCGTCCCCGCGGCGTTGTCCCGGCGCAGCTGCACCACGGCGTAGGGCTCCCGCCCAGTTTTCGGGTCGGGCAGGCCCTTGGGTTTCAAGGGGCCGAAGGCCAGGGTCTGCACCCCCCTCCGGGCCATGACCTCCACGGGCATACAGCCCTCAAACACGTTTTTGTCCTCGAAGCCGTGTACCTCCGCCTCCTGGGCGGCGCACAGCTCCTTCCAAAAGGCGAGGTACTCCTCCTCGGACAGGGCGCAGTTGATGTAGTCCGCCGTCCCCTTATCATACCGGGAGGCGAACCAGGCGTGGTCCATGTCGATGCTGTCGAAGGTGACGATGGGGGCCGCCGCGTCGTAAAAGTTGAGGTAGCTGTCCGCCGGGAACAGCCCCGCGATGGCATTGGACAGCGCGTCCGATGTGAGGGGGCCGGAGGCGATCACCACCTCCCCCTCCGGGATGGCCGTGGCCTCCCCCTCCACAATGGTGATGTTGGGGTGGGTGCGGATCGCGTCTGTAACAGCGGCGGAGAAGCCCTCCCGATCCACCGCCAGGGCGCCCCCCGCTTCCACCCGCGTCTCGTCGGCGCAGCGCAGGATCAGTGAGCCGCACCGCCGCAGCTCCTCCTTCAGCAGCCCCGCGGCGTTCTCCAGCTGGTCGGAGCGCAGGGAGTTGGAGCACACCAGCTCGGCGAAGCCGGGGCTGTGGTGGGCGGGGGTCATCTTGTCCGGCTTCATCTCCCGGAGGGCGACGGATATGCCCCGCTGGGCCAGCTGCCACGCGGCCTCGCACCCGGCAAGGCCCGCGCCGATAACGGTGACATTCATGGGCATCACATTCTCTCCCTGTGGTCGGAACGGCCAACCAGATAGTCGATGGATACATCAAAAAAGTCGGCCAGTCTAAATCAGGCCCGGAAAATCTGGATACCTTCTTCCCTGCTCATAAAATTGATATGCACGCATCGTAATACCTAATGTTTCGCCCATTTCTTTCTGGGTCATTTTCTTTTCAGTGCGCAATAATTTTACTCTGTCTTTAAAGTTTTCCATATTTACCCCTTGGCACTACTTCAAGTTCATACTATAATATGAACTTGAAGTAGACATTGGAGATGATACTTATGACCGAAGCAATGGAAGTCCTGTTTTCCTACGCCCAAGACTGCCTCGAATCCGCCCTCCTCCTCGCCAACCCTCAATGCACGGAGAGCCAGCGCTGCGTAAGCGGGCAGAAAAAACGTCCGCGCGCCATACTGGATGAAACGGCGCTGAAATGCCTGGACGATTTTTTTGACGAACAGAAGCTGCTCCTGTTTTTTTGAAAAGCAGGCCCTGTTCCGCGCCGGGTTCCGGATCGCCATGGAACTGAACCGCTGACGCCCCCTGCCTTCCCCCTCACAGGGGGAAGGTGGCACGGCGGATCCGTAACGGATGAGGGTGCCCGCCGGGGCCGCGCCCAGCGTCCGCCCCCTCACCCGCCCCCTTCGAGGGCACCCCCCTGGGGGTGGAGGGCCTTCGCTACTCCGCCTTCTTTGTGGTCTTTTTGGCGGCTGTGGTCTTTTTCGCCGTGGCGTTCTTGGCGGTGGTGGTTTTTTCCCCGGCGGTTTTCTTGGTGCCCGCCGTCTTTTTCGCCGTAGACGCGGTTTTCTTCGCCGCCGTCCTTTTCGCGGGCTTCTCCTCCCCGCCCTCCTCCGGGTCGGAGGCGTCCGCCTTCTTCTTATACCCGCCCCGCTTATCCTCCGGCAGGAAGTTGGAGCACTCGGGATTGATGCAGAAGGGCCGCTTGAACCCCCGGCCGGACAGCTTGAACATGGTCTGTCCGCAGATGGGGCAGTTGTCCTTGACGGGCACGTCCCAGGTCATGAAGTCGCAGGCCTTCCGCTCGTCCTTGCTGTTCAGGTGCTCGCAGCAGTAGTAGGTGTACTGCTTGCCGGACTTTTTGCTCACCCCGGTGCGCTTCACCAGACGGCCCCCGCACTTGGGGCACTTCCCCGGCATCTCCACCACCAGGGGCTTGGTAAAGGTGCACTCCGGGTAGCCGGGACAGGCCAGAAACCGCCCAAACCGCCCGGATTTGATCACCATCTGCCGCCCGCACAGGTCGCAGACCTCCTCGGACACCTCATCGGGCACCTTGATCCGCTCGCCGTCCAGCTCGCTCTCCGCCTTTTTCAGCTCCGCATCAAAGCCGCCGTAGAAGTCCGCCATCACCTGCTTCCACTGCACCTCCCCAGCCTCCACCTTATCCAGGCGGCTCTCCATCTGGGCGGTGAAGTCCGCGTCCACAATGTCGGGGAATTTGTCCTTCATCAGGCCCGTCACCACCTCGCCCAGCGGCGTGGGGCGCAGGTACTTGCCCTCCTTCACCACATACTCCCGGCTGGTGATGGTGGAGATGGTGGGGGCGTAGGTGGACGGGCGGCCCACCCCCCGCTCCTCCAGCGCCTTGATCAGGGTGGCCTCGGTGAACCGGGCGGGGGGCTGGGTGAAGTGCTGGGCGGGGGTGAGGGCGTTGAGCGTCAGACCCTCCCCCTCCTTCAGATCGGGCAGGGGGGACTGGGGGGCCTCATCGTCCTCGTCCCGGCTCTCCTCGTAGACGGCGGTGAAGCCGGAGAACTTGATGGACGAGTGGCTGGCCCGGAAGCGGTAGCCCGCGGACTCCACCTCGATGGACACGCTGTCATACACCGCCCCCGCCATCTGGCAGGCCAGGAAGCGACTCCAGATCAGCTTGTAGAGGCGGTACTGCTCCGGGGTGAGGCTCTTTTTCAGATCCTCCGGGGTCAGATTCACATCGGAGGGCCGGATGGCCTCATGGGCGTCCTGGGCGTTCCCCTTGGCCTTGAACCGCCGGGTTTTCTCCGGGTAGTACTGCTTGCCGTACCGGGCGAGGATGAAGGTTTTCGCCGCCGCCAGCGCCTCCTCGGACAGGCGCAGGGAGTCGGTACGCATATAGGTGATGAGGCCCACGGTGCCCACGCCCTCAATGTCCACCCCCTCGTAGAGCTGCTGGGCGATGGACATGGTGCGCCGGGGGGTCATGTTCAGCTTCCGGGACGCCTCCTGCTGGAGGGTGGAGGTGATGAAGGGGGGCGCGGGGGCGCGGTTCTTGTCCTGCCGCTTCACGCTCTTTACCGTGAAGGGGGCGGACTTCACCGCGTCGGTGACGGCCTTCACCTCGTCCTCGCTGGACAGCTCCAGCTTCTTCTCCCGGCCGTAGAAGTCCGCCTTGAACTGCCCCAAATTGGGGGCAAGCCGAGCCAGATCGGCGGTGATCGACCAGTATTCCTTGGGCTGGAAGGCGCGGATCTCCTCCTCCCGCTCCACCGCCAGGCGGGTGGCTACCGACTGCACCCGCCCCGCCGACAGCCCCCGCCGGATCTTCTTCCACAGCAGGGGGGACAGCTCATAGCCCACGATCCGGTCCAGCACCCGCCGGGCCTGCTGGGCGTCCACCAGATCCTGATCGATGTCCCGGGGGTTGGCGATGGACTCCCGCACCACCTTCTGGGTGATCTCGTTGAAGGTCACCCGGCAGGTCTTTTCCTTGGGCACCTCCAGCACCGTTTGCAGGTGCCAGGAGATGGCCTCCCCCTCCCGGTCAGGGTCGGTGGCCAGGTAGACCTTGTCGCTGGCCTTGGCGGCCTTTTTCAGATCCCGGATCACGTCCGCCTTGTCCTTAATGTTCTGGTACTCCGGATCGAAGGTGTTCACGTCCACCCCCAGGGTGCTCTTGGGCAGATCCCGGATGTGGCCCATGGAGGCCTTCACCTCAAAGCCGGGGCCCAGGTACTTGCCAATGGTTTTCGCCTTGGCGGGCGACTCCACAATCACCAAATTTTGTTTTGCCATATCCTAAAACCTTACTCCATTTTCAATTTCACGGCGGCCTGGAACCGCCTGCCGCCCTCGCCGGACACGTACCCGTCCACCTCCAGCAGGGTCAGGGCGGACAGCACCCGCCGCACGGGGATCTGGGTGCGCTCCACCAGATCGTCCACCCGGAACGCGCCCCCGTCCATCGCCAGCAGCAGCTCCCGCTGGTCGTCGGTCAGCCTATCCTTACAGTCCGCCCACCGGAGATATTCCACCTTTTCCCGGGGAGCGGCCTCTTTTTTGGGTTCCGCCGGGGCCTTGGGCCTGTTCCCCGCCGCCGGGACAGCCGGCGGATCGGGCAGGCGCTGCTCCGCCGCGGCCGGGGCCAGGGGATCCGCCCGCAGCAGTTTGCCCGGAAACCGCTGTTCAAACTCGCACAGCACATCGCCCGCGCTCATAATCAGCTTGGCGGAGCCCATCTGGATCAGCCGGTTGGTGCCCTCACTCATGGGCGCGCCGATGGGACCGGGGACGGCGAATACCTCCCGGTTCTGATCCAGGGCGTGGCCGATGGTCAGCAGGGTGCCGCCGGATCGGGCGCTCTCCACGGCGATGACGCCCACGGACAGGCCGCTGAGAATCCGGTTGCGCACAGGGAAATGGCCGCTCTTGTGCTCCGTTCCCGGCGGGTACTCGGAAAACAGCGCCCCCACCGCCGCCACGTCCTCATACAGCGCCCGGTGGTACTTCGGGTACACCACGTCCAGCCCGCCGGCGATGACGGACGCCACCGGCCCGCCCGCCTTCAGCGCGCCCCGCACCGACGCCGCGTCAATGCCCTGGGCCATGCCGGACACGATGAGGGCACCCCGGCGGCTCAGCTCCCCCGCCAGCCGGGAGGCGATCTCCACGCCGTAGGGGGTGGCCTCCCGGGCGCCCACCATGGCGATGGCCACCTCCTCGTCAAAGGCGAACTGCTTCCCCTTCCAGTACAGCACCAGAGGCGGCTGGGCGATGGCCTTCAGCCGCTCCGGGTAGGTGGCGTCCTGGAGGGTCAGCAGGCGGATGCCCAGCCGGTCGCAGTCCCCCAAAATCCGATCCGCTCCATCAAGAGACTTGCTCATCAGGGAGCGGATAGCCTCCCCGCTCAGCCCGCCCAGGGTCTCAAAAGCCCCCTGGTCGGCAGCGTGGATCTGCTCCGGGCTTCCGAACCGCTCCAGCAGGCGCACCGCAGTCTGCCCCGCGATCCCCCGGCGCTGGGTGAGCCAGAGCCAGTGCTTCAGATTTGACATACCGCCCATCCTCTCCCTGTTTTACTCGTCGTCCCGGGCCATCTCCCACAGCACCACCGACGCCGCCACAGCGGCGTTCAGCGACTCACATTGGGCCTGCATGGGGATTTTGATGGTCTTTTCGCACAGCGCCAGGGCGGCGTCCGACACCCCCCGGCCCTCGCTGCCGATGATCACCGCCGCCCGTCCCAGTGGAACGCGGCGCACATCCTCCGTGTCCTCCCGCAGGGCGGCGGCGTACAGCGGGATCCCTGCCCGGGCCAGCCTGTCCGCCCCTTCCTCCAGGGCACACTCGTACACGGGCAGACGGAACACCGCCCCCATGGTGGCCCGCACCGTCTTGGGGCTCCAGGGGTCGGCGCAGCCGTGGCACAGCAGCAGCCCGTCCGCCCCGAAAGCGTCGGCGGTGCGCCACATGGTGCCCACGTTGCCAGGGTCCTGCACCCCGTCCAAAATCAGGTAACGCCTTCCCTCCAGCGCGGGGGGCAGGGCCAAGGGCCTCCCCCGGCACACAAAGACGATCCCCTGGGGGGTCTCCGTGTCCGCGATGGAGGCCAGCAGGCTGTCCGGTACCTCCACCGCCCGAACCCCCTGGGGCAGCTCCGGCAGGGGCACGCCAGGGGCGGTAATCACCGTCTCCAGCTCCGCCCTCCAGCGCAGGGCCTCCCCCAGCAGCTTGGGGCCCTCGGCGGCGAAGGCGTTCTCCTCCCGGCGGAAGGAGCGGCGGCTGTTCAGCTTGCGTATCCGGGCCAGCAGGGGGTTGGCCCGGCTGGTAATCACGTCCCGCTCCAAGGCCCGCGGCCCCCCTTTCAATTCAATGCGCAAAAGCATACCGGCTGGGTTTGCCGGTATGCTTTGGGGACAGGTTCTCAGTCTAACGGCTTCATGGTGGGGAACAGCAAAACCTCCCGGATGGAGTCGTTGTTGGTCAGCAGCATCACGCAGCGGTCGATGCCGATGCCCATGCCGCCCGTGGGGGGCAGGCCGTATTCCAGGGCGGTGAGGAAGTCCTCGTCCATCATGCCCGCCTCGTCGTCCCCCTTGGCCCGCAGCTCCACCTGCTTCTGGAACCGCTGGCGCTGGTCGATGGGGTCGTTGAGTTCGGAGAAGGCGTTGCCCATCTCGCTGCGGCAGATGAACAGCTCGAACCGCTCGGTGAGCCGGGGATCCTTGGGGGATCGCTTGGCCAGCGGGGACACGTCCACCGGGTGCATGGTGATAAAGGTGGGCTGGATCAGCTTGCCCTCCACCCGCTGGTCGAACACCTCATAGAGGGCGTTCCCCCAGGTCTTGTCGGCGGTGGCGGGCAGCTCCACGCCGATGGATTTCGCCGCCGCCACCGCCTCCTCGTCGGAGCTGATGGACATGAAGTCCAGGCCGGTGTACTGCTTGACGGCCTCGTACATAGGCAGGCGGGGCCAGCCGGGGGTCAGGTCAATCTGCTCCCCCTGCCACTCCACCTGGTAGGTGCCCAGGATCTTCTGGGCGGCGGAGGACAGCAGATCCTCGAACAGGTCCATCATGTCGTTGAAGTCGGCGTAGGCCTGGTACAGCTCAATGGTGGTGAACTCCGGGTTGTGCCGGTTGTCCATTCCCTCGTTGCGGAAGATGCGGCCAATCTCATACACCCGCTCCAGCCCGCCCACAATGAGCCGCTTCAGGGGCAGCTCGGTGGCGATGCGCAGGTACATGTCGATATCCAAGGTATTGTGGTGGGTGATGAAGGGCCGGGCGGTGGCGCCGCCGGAGATGGTGTTCAGCACCGGCGTCTCCACCTCCATGTAGCCCCGGGCGTCCATGAAGTCCCGGACGTACTTGATGAACTGGGAGCGGATGGTGAAGTTCCGCTTCACGTCCGGGTTCATGATCAGATCCACGTACCGCTGGCGGCAGCGGGTCTCCACATCGGTGAGGCCGTGGAACTTCTCCGGCAGGGGCAGCAGGGACTTGGACAGCAGGGTGACGGTCTTGGCCTTGATGGAGATCTCCCCCCGCTTGGTGCGAAAAACCTCCCCCTCCACCCCCACGATGTCGCCGATGTCGTACTTTTTGAAGGCGGCCAGGGCCTCCTCCCCCACGTCGTCAATGCGGACGTAGAGCTGGATCCGGCCCGCCCCGTCCTGGAGGTCAGAGAACACGGCCTTGCCCATGCCCCGCTTGGACATGAGGCGGCCCGCCAGCCGGACGGTCTGGCCCTCCATAGCCTCGAAGTGCTCCTTCACCTCATCGCTGTGGTGGGTCACGTCGAACTTGGTGATATGGAAGGGATCCTGCCCCTGCCTCTGGAGCTCCGCCAGCTTGTCCCGGCGGATGCGAAGCAGCTCGGACAGGGAGGGCTCCTCCTGGACGGGCTGGTTCTTGTTCTGATCAGCCATTGGTCTTCTCTCCTTTAGTATAGGTAGGCCGCCTCACCGCTGGATGGCAACAACCTCATATTCGATATTGCCCGCGGGGGCCTCCACCACCGCCACCTCGCCGATGGCCTTCCCCAGCAGGGCCTTGCCGAAGGGGGATTCCTCGGAGATCCGCCCGTTCATGGGATCCGCCTCCTGGGAGCCCACCACCTGGTAGGTCTCCTCCTCCCCGGTCACCACGTCCTTCACGGTGATCCGGCTGCCCATCCGCACGGTGTTGGGGTCGGTGGCATGTTCCTCGATGACGGTGCAGTTGGCAAGGATGTTCTCCAGCTCCGCGATCCGGGAGTAGAGCTTGCCCTGTTCGTTTTTCGCCTCGTCGTACTCGCTGTTCTCCGACAGATCGCCAAAGGACCGGGCCTCCTTGATCTGGTCGGCCACCTCTTTCTCCCGCACGGTTTTCAGGTACGTCAGCTCGCTCTTCAGTTCCTCCAGGCGCTCCGCGCTCAGTTTGTATTCCTTGGCCATCTCGGTCCATCCTTTCTTCCGCCCGCTCCCCTTCCGGCGGGGACGGCGCAGGGTTTCTATGGAATTATAGATACTTTACCGCCTTTTGTCAAGGGGTTCCGGCCCATCCCCCACCCCCAGGGCGCCGCCCCCCGCGTCCCCGGCGTTCCCGCCGGGGGCCAGCAGGCCCTCGTCCCCCGCCGTGTTCAGCGCCATCAGCGCCAGATTGCTGCGCATCAAGTCGAACAGGGAGGCCAGCACCGCCAGCTCGTCCGCCGTCTTGCCCTGGCCGATCCAGACGGACAGGGCCGCCGCCGCGGCCACCAGGTCGGCCCCCTGGGTCTGGGTATGGATCAGGCTGTCCCGTCTCACCGTGCTCCCCCCTTCGTTTCAGTATATGCGGCTATGGGGAAAAGGCGCGCAAAAGCCGGGAGCCTGAATTTCCCGGCGGCGTTAGGGAATTACAGCGTTTTCACATACCGCAGATCGTGGCAGGGCGCGCCCCCTGGAAAGGGGGATATGCCAGTTGAACGGCGGATATACCCCGCTTATCCTGGCTCACAAAATAGAATGCCAGAAACCACTGCGTCAGTGGCATATGAGTCTTGTGCAGCACCGTCCCCGCCGTTACCGAGGTCTGGTGACGGCATTGGGCACACTGGTATCGTCCGTTGGACAGCCGGTATCCGTGACGGCACCCACATTTGGGGCAAATATACCCGCTCCGCCAGCGCAGCGACGCCAGATGCTCCTGGCACTGTGCCTCACTGGAGAACCGCTTCAGGATTGTCCCAAGCGGCATACCTTTTTTCTTTGCCATGACTCTTTTCCCTGCTTTCCAGTATCATAGCACTATCCTATCAGCCGCTGTGTCCCTTAATCCGGCACTTTCCTTGGCTGAGTTAAAGGGATAATCACATAAATAAATTAAGGAGATTACCGCCATGGAGAGAAAAACCGTTGAAACCATCTCGCTACGCTGATCGCTTCCCGCCCACCGCTGCTGCGCGGCTATAATTACGCTGTAGATACCATTGGGAAAGAACAGCAGCGCAACCCAGCCATAATACCCCCTTTGGGTGCCCTCTAAATGAAAACCCTTCAAATTCCAAAAGGCGAAAGAAACCAGCACCAAAATAATACCTATGTATTGAATCCCGGCCAGGCTCACATTCCATAGTAACCGATCAAAGAGAAGGGGGGCAGCACACAGCCAAACATACCGACGATGGACTGAATCACATAGGGGCCAGTTTTCACCGCCCGAATGCAGCCCAGGTTATATAAAAACAGAACCATCCCGGCAGAAACCCCACAAAGCAGGGTGACAACCGAAAGTGATGACTTTAGCCCCCAGAGAAAAGGAGTGTGAGAAAAAAGCCGACAAGTCCTGTGATGACTGAGAACACCAACGCAGCCTGCATTGGTCCTCGCGGGAAGAATTGGCATATAGTTTACTTGTATAGCTTCTGATGGTATATACCCGGCCTGCTGGATGGTGACGGTGCCGCTGCGGCGCTGGCGGGGACGGCCAGCAGGCCAAACAGCGTAGCCACCACCAGCAGCATGGACAGCAGGCGGTTGAAATGC
>CASTQR010000002.1 GCA_949451265.1 uncultured Eubacteriales bacterium
CGGAGGAAATCTTTTCTTTTCTCATTGCTCAGCACACGCCTTTGGGGGTCCGTCTTTTCCAAACTGCGGCCCCCTGGGGGCTTGCGTCGGATCGGGCCAAAATATCATCTTTGATCATTTTACATGACCCGGCCCCGCTTGTCAATTTCCTTCCCGGAAAAAACAGATTTTTTCGACAATTTGCCCTTTCCCATCAAAAAGGAATGGGCGGAGGGGTTCACCCCTCCGCCCCCTCCCTGGCCGCCCGCATCCGGGCGTGGAGGCAGGCCAGCGCGTCGGACAGGCCGCCCAGATGGTCGATGAGCCCCATCCGCACCGCCTCCTCGCCGTAGATCACGCTGCCCACGTCCGCCGCCATCTCCCCGGTGTTCAGCATCAGGCCCTCGAAGTCCTCCCGGCTGATCCGGCTGTTGCGGGTGACGAAGGCGCAGATCCGGTCCTGGATGCGCTCGAAGTAGTGGAAGGTCTGGCTCACCCCGATGACCAGCCCGTTGAGCCGCACCGGGTGGATGGTCATGGCCCCGGAGGGGACGATGAAGGACTCCTTGGCCGCCACCGCCAAGGGCACGCCGATAGAGTGCCCGCCCCCCAAAACAAGGGATACGGTGGGCTTGGACATTCCGGCAATCATCTCCGCGATGGCGAGGCCCGCCTCAATGTCGCCCCCCATGGTGTTCAGCAGGATCAGCAGGCCGTCCGCCTCCTTCCCCTCCTCCAGGTTGGCCAGGAGGGGGAGCACGTGTTCGTACTTGGTGGTTTTGGCCCCGTCGGGGGCCTCCTGGTGGCCCTCGATCTGGCCCACGATGGTGAGGGTGTGGATCACGCCATCCTCGGTTTTCACGGTGCCGGAGCCCAGGTCCACGATGTCCTGCCGGCTGTCCTCTCCCCCGGCTTCGGTGGGTTTTGTCTCCTCGGTCATGGTAAAGCGCCCCCTTTTGCGGGATAGTATCCGCAAAAGGGGGCGCTTTTATCCGTTACAGGGTGAGCTCCATGAGGATCTCGTCCTCATCCCGCCCGCCGGTGTGGGTAAAGCCCAGTTTTTCGTAAAGCAGGCGGGCGGGCTCATCGCCCTCGACATAGCACAGGCAGACCTTTTGGAACCGGCCGTCCGCCCGCATTTCCTCCAAGGCCAGCCGGGCCGCCTGTTCACCCAAGCCCCGGCCCTGATACCGCTGGTCGATAAAAAGTTGGCTGAACACATATTGTCCGGCCTCCGGCCAGTCGAAGTACATCAGCATCCCCACAGGGGCGTCATCTTCCCGGACCAGCTTCGCGCGGCTGCGCTGCGCCCGGTGGGCGTATGCCCGGGCCAGCAGGCGGTTGGGATCGGAGACAAAGTGCCGCTGATCCTCCCGGACGGACAGCTCCTCCCGCCAGTTGTCCGGGCCGATGGGCTCCAGGCGGATCATCCGTCAGCCCTCGTATACCGCCTTGCAGGCGGCGTAGGTCATATAGCAGTCCAGCTTGGAGGTCACCTCAAAGGGGGCGTGCATGGACAGCACAGGCACCCCCGCGTCCAGGGTGTCGATGTTCCGGTTTGCCATATAGCAGGCCACGGTGCCGCCGCCGCCCTTGTCGGCGGCGCCCAGCTCCGCCATCTGCCACAGCACGCCCTTGTCGTCCAGCAGGCGGCGGACATAGGCCACCGCCTCCGCCCCGGCGTCGGACGCGCCGCTCTTGCCCCGGGCGCCGGTGTACTTGCACAGGCCCACGCCGTAGTTCACATAGGCGGAGTTGCGCTTCTCGTACACGTCGGCGAACTGGGGATCAAAGGCCGCCGTCACGTCCGTGGACAGGCAGAAGGACTTCTCCAAGCACACCCGCAGGGGCACCTTCTGGCTGGCGCACAGGTCGCCGATGAAGGTCTCAAAGAAGGCGGACTGCATTCCGGACACACCCTCGGATCCGATCTCCTCCTTGTCCGCCAGCACGCACACCGCGGTGCGGCAGGGAGCGCCCTCCAGGTCCAGCAGGGCCTTCAGCCCCGCGTAGCCGCACACCCGGTCGTCCTGGCCGTAGGCTCCGATGAGGGTACGGTCGAAGCCGATGTCCACGGCGTTGAAGGCGGGGACGGCCTCGATCTCGGCAGAGATGAAGTCCGCCTCCCGGATGCCGTAGTGGTCGTACAGCAGCTTCATCACCGCCAGCTTCACCCGATCCTTGCCGTCGTCGTCCTTCAGCGGACGGCTGCCCACCAGGATGTTCAGGCTCTCGGCGGGGATGGCCTCGCCTAAAGGCTTCTTGGACTGCTCCGCTCCCAGGTGGGGCAGCAGGTCGTCGATGGTGAACAGGGGGTCGCCGGGGTGGGAGCCCACGGACACGTGGACAATGGATCCGTCCTTCATGGCCACCACGCCCCGCAGCTCCAGGGGGATGGTCACCCACTGGTACTTGCGGATGCCGCCGTAGTAGTGGGTCTTGAAGAAGGCCAGCTCGCTGTCCTCATACAGCGGGGAGGGCTTCAGATCCAGCCGGGGGCTGTCGATGTGGGCGGCGGCGATGGACACGCCCTGGTCCAGGGGCGCGGAGCCAACCACCGCCAGGTGCAGGGCCCGGCCTCGGTTCACCCGGTAGACCTTGGTTCCAGGCTGGAGCTCCATGCCCCGCTCGAAGGGGACAAAGCCCGCGGCCTGAGCCAGCTCCACGGCGTAGTCCACGCAGTCCCGCTCTGTCTTGCCCTTGTCCAGGAAGGTCTTGTAGCCCTCGCAGTAGTCGAAGATGGCCCGCTCTGTGGCCTCGTCCACCACGTCCCAGCCGTGCTTCTTCTGGTTCAGCAGCGCGTCCCGCAGCTGCTGCCCCGGCGTTTTTTCTTCCATGTTATACTTCCTCCTTGCAAAGAATTGACTTGAATAATGCCCGCGCCCGCCCCTCCAGAGACGCTTTGTCCCCGTCGTTGCGCAGGGTGTGGCCGCACCGCGCCTCGAACCAGGCGGACGGCTTCTGGGCCCTGACCCGCGCCCTGGCGTAGTCCTCCCCGATGCCCTCCCGGGCCATGATCCGGGCCACCCGCGTTTCCTCCGGGGCGGTGACGGCGACGGTGGTATCGCACAGCGCCCCCGCCCCGCTCTCCAGCAGGGCAATGGCGTCCAGGGCGATGGCGGGGCGGCCCTCCTGTTCCGCCTGGGCGATGAGGCGGCGCAGCTGGGCCACGATGTGCCGGTGGGTGATGGCGTTGAGATCCGCCAGCGCCTGGGCGTCCCCGAATACAATACCACCAAGCTTCTTCCGGCGCAAGCCCCCAGTTGGCTCAAAAATGTCCGCCCCAAAGCGGGCTTCCAATTCCTCCCGCATGGGGGCGCTGGTACTCAGCAGCTCGTGGTACACCGCGTCGCAGTCCGCCACCGCGCCGCCCAGATCCCGGAGGACGTTCAGCACCGTGGTCTTGCCCGCCCCGGTGGGGCCGGTGATGCCGATGACGGTCATGACCCCGCCCGCTCCAGCCAGGCCAGCGCCGCCCCCTCGTCGGGCTGGAAGCAGACGTGGCGGCCCTCATTGCTCTCCCGGATGAAGTCCCGGAGGGGCTTGCTGGTGTAGCCAGAGAAGTCCCCCACGATGGCCAGCCTCATCTGGTAGTTCACGAATTTTTGCAGCACCTCCCCCGTCAGCCCGGTGGACAGGCGGAAAAAGGGCTCGTCGATCTGCTCCTTGCGCAGTACCATGGCGGTCTGGTTGATATTCTCTATGTTCATCTTGCTCGTTTTGATCCTTTCAATGGTTGTCAAGTTTTTCCGGGCCCAACACTGCCTCGATCTCCTCCCGGCCCAGTCCCCCCTGCCGCAGAATCCGGTAGGGCGTGACGGTGAGATCCAGGATGGTGGACTCCACCCCCACAGAGCAGGGCCCGCCGTCCAGCACGGCGTCGATCCGTCTGCCCAGCTGGGCCAGCACCTCGCCGGCGGTCTTGGGGCTGGGCCCCCCCGACAGGTTGGCGGAGGGACAGGCCAGCGGCCGGCCCAAGGCCCGGATCACGGCTAACGTGGCCGGGTGGTCGGGGCAGCGCACCCCCTGGGTGGCCCCCCCGGCGGGGACGATGGGGGGCAGGGTGCCGCGCCCCCGCAAAATCATGGTCAGCGGCCCCGGCCAGAAGGCGTCCGCCAGCCGGTAAGCGTCTGCCGGGACGTCCCGGCACACCGCCTCCACCATGGCCATGCCGTCCACCAGCACGTTGAGGGGTTTCGTCTCGGGGCGGCCCTTGGCGTCGTAGTTGGCCTGGACGGCCCGCTCCTGGGTGGCGTCGGCGGCGAGGCCGTATACCGTCTCGGTGGGGAGGGCTACCAGGCGGCCCTGCCGCAGCAGTCCCGCTGCCCGCTCCGTCTCTCTACTGCTCAGCCTGATGGTCTCCATAACCCGCCGCCTTCCTCCTCTCTTGCGAAACCTGTGCAACCCGGCACCGACCGCCAAAAAGGGCAGGGCTGTCAGCCCGTAAACCGCTCCGGGGCAAGGACGCTCCACGCTTCCGGAACCTGTCCCGCCTCATACAGATGGACGGCACACAGGAGCGCACAGACGGCAAACGCCGCCCACAGCAGGAGTTCCGCCGCCAGCAGCATTCCTTTTTTCATCGCGCCGCCAGTGGAAGCAGCTCCCCCGGGCGGGCGATCACAAAATCCGCCCCGGCGCTCTCCAGCTCCGCCCGATCCCGGAAGCCCCACAGCACGCCAACCACCGTCAGCCCGCCGTTCTTCCCCGTGAGCACGTCCACATTGCTGTCCCCCACGAACAGGGTGGTCTCCGGCCTGGCCCCCATCTGTTCCATCAGGCGGCGCAGCAGGGTGGGATCCGGCTTCACCGGCACGTCGGGCAGGGCGCCCTGCACCTGGTCGAACATCCCCGGGAAATAGTGTTCCACCACCGGCCCCGCCAATGCGTGGGCCTTATTGGACAGCACCGACAGCCGCACCCCCTGCCCCTTCAGCGCCGCCAAAAGCTCGGGCACACCGGGATAGGGGGCGGTCTTGTCCTCCTTGTGGGTGTCATAGTACGTGGAGAACTCCGCCAGCGCCCCGGCCAGCGTCTCCCCGTCCGTCCCGGCGGGGGCGAACCGCTCCACCAGCTTGGGGATGCCGTTGCCCACCATGCGCTTGTATTCGTCCACCGTATGGACGGGCCAGCCCCGGGCGGCGCACACGTGGTTCCCAGCGTCCGCCAGATCGTCGATGGTGTTCAGCAGGGTGCCGTCCAGGTCGAAAATAATATGCGTATACATCATGCTTCGCTTCTTTCCGCCAATTGCTCCGCCTGACGGGCGGTGGTCAGCGCGTCGATGATCTCGTCCAGGTCGCCGTCCATCACCCCGTCCAGCTTGTACAGCGTCAGCCCCACCCGGTGGTCGGTGAGCCGCCCCTGGGGGAAGTTGTAGGTGCGGATGCGCTCGTTGCGCATCCCGCTGCCCACCTGGCTGCGGCGGTTCTCGCCGTACTCCGACTCCACCCGCTCCCGCTCCCGGTCGTACAGGATGGAGGCCAGCAGGCGCATGGCCTTCTCTCGGTTCTGGAACTGGGAACGCTCCTGCTGGCACTCCACCACCGTCCCGGTGGGGCGGTGGATCAGCCGCACGGCGGAGGAGGTCTTGTTGATGTGCTGGCCCCCCGCCCCGGAGGAGCGGAACACCTGCATCTCCACGTCGGCGGGGTTGATCTCCACGTCCACCGCCTCCATCTCGGGCAAGACGGCCACGGTGACGGTGGAGGTATGCACCCGCCCGCCGGACTCGGTCTCCGGCACCCGCTGGACCCGGTGGACGCCGCTCTCGAACTTGAGGCGGGACCAGGCCCCGTCCCCCTCAATGGTGAACGAGATCTCCTTCACGCCGCCCAGCTCCGTCTCGCTGGCGGAATTGACCTCCACCCGCCAGCCCCGCTTTTCGGCGTACATGGTATACATCCGGGTGAGGGAGTGGGCAAACAGGGCGGATTCCTCCCCCCCCACCCCGGCCCGGATCTCCAGGATCACGTTCTTGCCGTCGTTGGGATCCTTGGGAAGTAAGAGCACCTTGATCTCGTGCTCCAGCCGTTCGATGTCCTCTTTGGCCTGGGCCAGCTCCGCCTGGGCCAGTTCCCGCATTTCCGGGTCGCTCAGCAGCCCCTCCGCGCCCGCCAGGTCGGACTGTGCTTTGCACAGCGCCCGATAGGCCATCACCAGGGGCTCCAGTTCCTTCTGCTCCCGGTTCAGGCGGGACACCAGCTCCGGATCGCTGTACGTTTCGTTGGCGGCGAGGCGGGCCTCCAGCTCCGCGTAGCGCAGTTCTATGTTTTTCAGGTTGTCCGTCATAGATTCACCCAATTTTCAAAGTCGTCCCCACCGCCCCCGGATCAGAGGGTGGTGGGGCTGATATTCAACGGTCGAACAGGAAGGACTTCACCAGGGCCAGCGGCTCCCGGAAGAACATCTGCACCCGGGAGGGCGCGTGGCTCACCGGGGCGGGCAGGGTGAAGATATACTGGTCGTGGTACGCCTCCCCCTGTAATCTGCCGTCCCGCACCCGATCCCAGAGCATCTCGATCCGGGCCAGGTGGAAGCCGCTGGACACCAGCAGAACATCCTCGGTAAGGCCCCAGCCCTCTTTCTCCATCAGGTCGAAGGTGTTGTTGATATTCTGCCAGGTGTTCCGGGACTTGTCCTCCCGGTAGATCTGCGCCCCGTCCACCCCGTGGGCGGTGAGGTAGTCGTACATCCCCTGGGCCTCGGAGATGTGTTCGTCGTCCCCCTTGCCGCCGGTGACAATGATCTTGATATCCGGGTGCTCCTCCCAGTAGGCCAGGGCGGTGTCCAGCCGGTCCCGGAGTAGGATGGAGGGGCCGTCCTTCCGCATCTGGCAGCCGAAAATGACCATGACCTCCGGCCTGTCCCCGGCCTGAGCGGTCCGGCCCTGGGCGCCCCGCCAGATGACAAACTCCAGCGCGGCGAACACCAGCACCCCCGCCGCGATCAGCGCCAGCAGCGCCGCCAGCCACCTCCGCGCCCGGCCCCGTCCCCGATAGCTGTAATATTCTTTCATCTTTCTACGACCCCTTCGCTTCTTCCAGTTCCGCGGCTAAACGCTCCCACTGGGCGTACAGATGGGCCAGCTCGTCCTCCGCCGCCTCCCGCTCCTTGTAAATGTCCTGGAGCCTCAAATAGTCCGACGCGGCCGCCTCTGCCTCCTGGGCCAGCTCGTCCAGGCGCACCTCCGCCTTCTCCACCGCCCGCTCGGCGGCCCGCACCTGCTTTTCCAGCTCCTTGGTGCCGCCGGGGCGCTTGGGCTTGTCCTCTTGGGGCTTCTCCGGCTCGGGGGCGGGCGCTTTGGCGTTTTTCAACTGCTCCTGCCGCTCCCGGAAGGCACGAAACTCGCCATAGGTGCCGTGAAAATCGGTGATCTGCCCATTTTCCAGCATCCACACCCGGGTGGCGAACTTCTCGATAAAATAGCGGTCGTGGGAAACGAACAGCAGGTTGCCGCCGTACGCCTCCACCGCCTCCTCGATCCACTCCCGGGAGTCGATGTCCAAGTGGTTGGTGGGCTCATCCAGGATCAGCAGGTTGATCCGGCTGTCCATCAGCATACACAGCCGCAGCCGGGACTGCTCCCCGCCGGACAGGGCGGACACCACCTTGAACACATCCTCCCCCCGGAACTTGAAGGCCGCCAGCCGATCCCTGGCCTCCTGGGTGGAGCAGTTCTGGGCGTACAGCATGGTGTCCACCAGGTTCCGGTCGGGCCGGTCAAAGTGGATGATCTGGGGCAGGTAGCCGATCCGGATGGACGGCCCCAGGTAAATGGAGCCGGAATCAGGCGTCTCCTCCCCCATGATGAGCTTGATAAAGGTGGATTTCCCGGTGCCGTTGTCCCCCAGCAGGGCGATCCGCTCGCCCCCCGTCACATCCAGGTTGATGTGGTCAAAGAGGGTGCGCGCCCCGAAGGACTTTTTCAGCTCCGTCACCACCAGGGCCTCGTCCCCGTGGAACTCCCGCTCCCCGAAGCGGGTAGCCAGCTTCTTCTCCTTGGTGGGCTTGTCTGTGGTGCGCAGGCGCTCAATGCGCTTTTCCATGGACTTGGCCCGCCGGTAGATCTTGTCGTTCCCCTTGAAGGCCCACAGGCGAAGCTCCTCCGCGGCCTGCTCCAGCTGGGCGATCTTGGCCTGCTCCTTCTCGTACTGGCGCAAACGCTCCTGGTAGCGGTGCTCCTTCTCCTCCACGTAGAAGGAGTAGTTGCCGGAATAGAGCTCCGCCTTGCCCTCCTGGATCTCCGCCACCCGCTTCACCACTTTGTCCAAAAACCAGCGGTCGTGGGAGATGGCCAGCACCGTGCCCTTGAACCGCTCCAGGTAGGTTTCCAGCCACTCGGTGGCGTTCAGGTCCAGGTGGTTGGTGGGCTCGTCCAGCAGGAGGATGTCGGTGTCCTCCAAAATCAGGCGGGCCAGGTTGATGCGGGTTTTTTCCCCGCCGGACAAAGCGTTGAAAGGGCGCGAGCGCATATCGGCCCCGATGCCCAGGCCGTTACACACCTTATTGAGCCGGGTCTCTGTGTCGTAGCCGCCCCCGGCCTCAAAGGCGGCGGTGAGCTTGTCGTACCGGGCCAGCACCGCGGGGTCGTCCCCGTCGGCCATTTTCGCGGCCAAGTCCGCCAGCTCCCGCTCCATGGCGTGGAGGGGGGCGAAGGCGGTGTCCAGCACGTCCCGGACGGTGTAGCCCTCCGGGTACACGGGGATCTGGGAGATGAGGCCGATCCGCTTGTCCGGGGCGATGGCAATCGTCCCCTCGTCCGGATCCACCTGCCCGGTCATCATGCGGAAGATGGTGGTCTTGCCCGCCCCGTTCCGGCCCAGCAGGCCCACCCGCTCCCCCTCGAACACCTGGAGGGAGAAGCCGTCCAGTATGCGTTTGCCGACCTCGAACTCCTTGACGAGGCCGGTGAGCTGTATGTCTATCATGGGTCAATTCTCCTGTTACACGCGTAAGCCTCCGTGGAATTTTTACTGGGGCACGTTCTCCAGCAGATAATCCACGACCTTCTCAAAGGCCATGGAGCGGGAGGCTTTGACTAAAATCGTGGCCCCCGCCCGCACCTCCCGGGACAGGGCGTTTTTGGCCTCGTCCAGGGTGGGGAAGTAGTCCGCCTGCTCCAGCCCCGCGTCCCTGGCGCCCTCCGCCATAAACCGGGCCAGATCCCCGATGGCGATGAGCCTATCAGCCCCGGACTGGGCAAAGCAGCCCCCCACCGCCCGGTGGAACTGCTCCCCGCCGGGGCCCAGCTCCTTCATGTCCCCGATGACGGCCACCTTCCGGCGCTTCCGGCCCGCGTCACCCAGCACCGCCGCCGCCGCCCGCATGGACTGGGGGTTGGCGTTGTAGGCGTCGTTGAGAATGACGATATCCCCCTTGCAGCGGACGATGTTCATCCGCATCTTGGTGGGCAGGAAGGCCCCGATGCCCCGGACGATCTCGTCGGGGGCCATACCCAGGGCCTCGCCCACGGCGGCGGCCATCAGGGTGGGGTAGATCATGTGGTTCCCCAGGGCGGGTATGTTGGCCTCAAACTGGCTTTTCGGGGTCTTGACCCGGCAGGACAGGTGGCCCCCGCCGTCGCTGTTCAGGTCGAAGGCGGTGTAGTCCAGCCCCTCGCCGCCCCCCACGAACACGGTGCGCCGGGCCAGCGTCCCCCGGAGCGTGGCCAGCAGGGGGTCGTCCCCGTTGAGGACGGCAAGGCCCTCCTCCTTCAGGTGGGGGAAGATCTCGCACTTGGCCTTGAAGATGTTCTCCCGGCTGCCCAGGTTCTCGATGTGGGCGTCCCCGATGTTGGTGATGAGGGCCATATCCGGCTCCACTAAGCGGGCCAGGTTGTCGATCTCCCCGGCGTGATCCATGCCCAGCTCCACCACGCACACCTCATGCCGCTGTTCCAGCTTCAGCAGGGTGAGGGGCACGCCGATGTCGTTGTTGAAATTTCCCTCCGTCTTGTGGACGCAGAACTTCGCGCCTAAGACCGCCGCCGTCATGTCCTTGGTGGTGGTCTTGCCCACCGAGCCGGTGATGGCGACGAAGGGGATGGGGAACAGCCCCTTGTAGTACCGGGCCAGCTCCCACAGGGCGCGCTGGGTGGAGCGCACCTTGATGTAGAATTTTCCGGGCAGGTAGCCCTCCCGCTCCCGTGCGGTGAGGCAGCCCGCCGCCCCCGCCTCCAGGGCGGAGTTGATGAAGGAATGGCCGTCGAACCGCTCCCCCTCCAGGGGGATGAACAGGCAGCCGGGGGTGATGCTCCGGCTGTCGGTGCACACGTCCACCGCCCCGGCGTCCAGATTGGCAAAGTCCCCCAGCAGGGTGCCGTTCACCGCCTCCAGCAGCTGCTTCAGCGTCAGCTTCTCCATAATGGCGCTCCTCTCTCTCGGGCGGGGTCAGGCCCCTCCCCGTCTGGTCATTTCCCGGCCTTCCGGGCCTTTAGGGACGCGGTGATGATCCGCTCGCACAGCTCGCCGTAGCCGATGCCCGCCGCCGCGGCCTCCTGGGGCAGCAGGCTGGTGGGGGTCATGCCGGGCAGGGTGTTGATCTCCAAAAACCAGGGCGTGCCGTCCCCGTCCACGATGAAGTCCGCCCGGGAGTATACCGACAAGCCCAGGGCGCGGAACACGGTGAGGGCCGCCTCACCTAAACGTTTCTCCCATTCGGCAGGGATGGGGGCGGGGCAGAACTCCTCCGCCGCCCCCGGCTGGTACTTGTTCTCGTAGTCGTAGAAGCCCTCCTTGGGCACGATCTCGATGGAGGGCAGGGCCTTGTCCTCCAAAATGCCCACCTGGATCTCCCGGCCCGCCACGTACTGCTCGATGACGCACACGCCGCCGCAGGACAGGCCGTCCTCTAAGGCGGCGGGCAGGGCCTCCCGCTCCCGGACGACGGACACCCCGATGGACGAGCCGGACGCCACCGGCTTCACCACGCAGGGCGTATCCAGCCGCTCCGCCAGGGCGGGGATGTCCGCCGCTGTATACTTCACCAGCTCCCACTTGGGGGTCTGGACGCCCAGGGGGGCCGCCACCCGCTTGGTCAGATCCTTGTCCATGGCGATGGCGCTGCCCAGATACCCCGCCCCGGTGTAGGGGATGCCCATCAGGTCAAAAGCGGCCTGCACCCGGCCGTCCTCCCCGCAGGTGCCGTGGAGGCCCAGGAACACCACGTCCGCCAGGGCGCACAGCTCCAGCACGCCGGGGCCGAACTGGCTGGCCCCGCCCCCCGCGCGGGATGCCTTCACCGCCTCCAGATCCGGGGCCTGCCGCCCGATCCGGGTCAGCTCCTCCGGGATGGGGGCGGCGAACAGGGAGGCGGGCTCCTCCCCCGTGCCCAGGTACATATCGACGAGGGCCGCCTCGTGCCCCCGCTCCCGCAGGGCGGCGCATACCTTGCAGCCGCTGGACAGCGACACATTGCGCTCGGGGCTGAGGCCTCCGGCTAAAACGACGATTTTCATAGCGGATCTCCTTATTCCACGAGGTATTCCACCTCTATTTTATGCTGGAAAGAAAATTATACCACAACCCCCCGGAGGAAACAAGTAGGGGGCCCAATTTTGCCCCGACCCCCTTTCCTCCCCACGGCATAGGATAAAACCGCCGGCGGGTTTCGGGGCCCCGCGCCCCCTGGGGCGCCAGACAAGCCCCGCCCGGATTCCGGCCCACCGGCTGGCCCAAACGCCGTCAAGCACTTCGCGGAGGAGGAGGCCCTGCTCCGGGCGGCGGGCCAGGATCGCTTCGCCCTGTGCATCGACCGGCTCTCCCCGCCGGAGGGGCCGTCCCGGACATGAAAAGAGCGGGCAGGGATCTACCAATCCCTGCCCGCTTCCCACGCTCCAAACGGCGTCCCCGCCGGTCAGCAGTCCACGGTGATGTTATCGGTGCCGTGGGCCTCGAACTCGTCAATATAGGCGTCGATGCGCTGGGCCAGCTCATCGTAATTGCTCTCGTCGATGGGCACGTCGTCCATGTCCCGGCGGGCCAGGTCCTCCGCCAGGATCTCGAAAAAGACGTTGTTCTCGTACTCCATGATGGCCTCGTGTATGCCGCCCTCGGCGAAGGCCCGGGACGGGATCACCTCGCCCTGGTAGGTCTCCGCCAGGGAGGGCATCCCCTCCAGGGCGGCCCGGGCGAACAGCAGGCTCTCCACCTCGTCGTAGTCCTTGAAGCGGTCCTCGCCCCGGGTGGAATTGAGAATCCAGTTCCCGATGTATACCAAATCCAGCAGCCGGCGCAGCTGCTTGCGTGTCAGCTCCAATTCCATCTTCAGCCCTCCTTCGGCTTTCCGCGCGGGGCGCCCGGCGCGCCCCCGATCCCCTCTATTGTATACGCCCCCCGCCCCGTTTGTCAATGGGCATACTTGGCTTGCCCCCGGCATATAGTGAACAGGCCAACACATGATGACGGAGCGTGATACCAATGGATGAATTCAGAGGGGAAAACAAGATCCTGCTGCGGGGGCAGACGGCGGCCCCGCCCGCCCTGTCCCACCGGAACCACGGGGTGGACTACTACATCGTGCCCCTGCGGGTGCCCCGGCTGTCCGGGGTGGACGACATGCTGAACCTGGTCACCGCCGCCCCGGACCCCGCCCTGTGGGCCGAAGGCCGGTGGATCGAGGCGGAGGGGGAGGTGCGCTCCTACAACAACCGTTCCGGCTCGGGCAGCAAGCTGGTGATCACCGTGCTGGTGCGGGCCGCCCGCCCCGCCCCCGTGGAGGAGGGTGAAAACCGCCTCACCCTGGCGGGGGCGCTGTGCCGGAAGCCGGCGGTCCGGCGCACCCCCCTGGGCCGGGAGATCTGCGATCTCCTCCTGGCCGTCAACCGGCCCTACGGCCGGGCGGACTACTTACCCTGCATCGCCTGGGGCTCCCTGGCCGCCCACTGCGGCGGGCTGGACGTGGGAGACACCCTCCGGCTGGAGGGGCGGCTCCAGAGCCGGCAGTACCACAAGCTCATCGACGGCCGGCAGGAGGAGCGCACCGCCTTTGAGATCAGCGTGATGAACCTGCTGGATAGCGCGGAGCCATCGTGAGCGGCGCGCTATCCCTAACGGGGCCCCCGCAAAGCCGCCCTTTGGCTTTGTGGGGAGAGGCGAAGCAAGGGAGCGAACGAAGTTTTCGCCGAAGGCGGAAACGCAGTTGAGCGGACTTTGCTTCACCGAGGATTAGGCGTAGGCCTCCGGGCACAGCTCCCGGATCTTGGCCCGGATGCCCCGGAGATCCGCGAAGGTGTCCGGCTTCTTGGTGGGGTCCCGCAGAAGGGCGGCGGGGTGGTAGAGGGCGGTGTACAGCACCCCGTCCTTCTCCACCCACTGCCCATGCTCTTTGGTGATCCGGTAGTCCGGCTTGATAAGGCGCATGGCGGCGATCCGGCCCAGGCACACCACGATCTTGGGCTGTATGAGCTCCATCTGCTCCCAGAGGTAGCCGATGCAGGCGTCCTGCTCCGTGTTCAGCGGGTCCCGGTTCTTGGGCGGGCGGCACTTGACGATGTTGGTGATGTAGAAGTTCTTCTCCCGGCTCAGCCCCACCAGGCCCAGCATCTCGTCCAAAAGCTGCCCGCCCCGGCCCACGAAGGGCTCGCCCTGCAAGTCCTCGTTTTCGCCGGGGCCCTCCCCGATGAACAGGATTTTCGCGTCCCTCGGGCCCTTGCCGAACACCACGTTGGTGCGGGTGTCCGCCAGGGCGCATTTCTGGCAGGACAGACAGCGGCGCTCCAATTCTTCCCAGTTTGCCATGGGGTTATCCCTCCCGTATCTGTTTTCTTTGGGTATTGTAGCATATTTCCCGACCCAATGCTACGGTAACTTTGGACAATTTTTGATTGACAGCGGGAGAAAATGGGAGTAGGATAATAATATCAAGGGAATATCCAAAGGCATCGACGAAGACCGCCCCTCACGGCGTCCGACAGAGAACGCGGGCCACCGACTGAAAGCCCGCCCCGGAAAGACGAGAAGGCGCAACGCTTCCGAGCCGACGGTTCGAACCCCCAAGGGCGGGGGCGTAGGGCCGTCCGTCCTCCCCACGTTACCGGGGCTCGAGAGAGGCCCCTTGCTGGAGGGGCAACGCGGGTGGTACCGCGGAATGCTTTGTAATTCCGTCCCGGACTGTACGTTTGTACAGTCCGGGGCTTTTTTGCCTTCCCCCTAAAAGGGGGAAGGTGGCGCGGCAAAGCTGCGTCGGATGAGGGTGTGGGCAGGAAATGCGCCCTTAACCTGCTCGCCCCCTCATCAGTCAGCCTGCGGCTGACTGCTTCCCCCCTGAGGGGGGAAGCCAGCTCAAACCAAGAAAGGAATGAAAGGTTATGAAGTTCGTCACCGGCGAAAGCGGAAAACTGACCACGTACCAACAGATCGCGGAGGGCGGGCGGAACAGCCTGTCTGTCACCGTCCACGGCGCCGTCCACGCCCTGCGGGACATGGGCGGGCTGGCCTTTCTCACCCTGCGGCTGGCCCGCGGGAGCGTCCAGTGCGTGTGCGCCCCGGATATGCTCCCGGAGGGCCTGTGCGAGGAGTGCTGTGTGGAGCTGTCCGGAACGGCGCGGGAGGAGCCCCGGGCCCCCGGCGGCTTCGAGATCGCCGTGGAATCCCTCACCCTGCTGTCCCGGCCCGCCGCCCCCATGCCCGTGTCCCTGTCCAAGCGGGGGCTGGGGCTGAACCTGGACACCGAGCTGGCCCTGCGCCCCGCCGTGCTGCGGCATGAGCGGGAGCGGGCCGCCTTCAAAATACAGGAGGGGCTGGCCCGGGCCTTCCGGGACTACCTCACCGGGGAGGGCTTCACCGAGATCCACACCCCCAAGATCGTCCACGCCGGGGCGGAGGGGGGCTCCAATATCTTCCGGCTGGACTACTTCGGCAAAAAGGCGTACCTGGCCCAGTCCCCCCAGTTCTACAAGCAGACCATGGTGGGGGTGTACGAGCGGGTATTTGAGATCGGCCCCGTATTCCGGGCGGAGAAGCACGCCACCCCCCGGCACCTGAACGAGTACACCGGGCTGGACTTTGAGATGGGGTATATCCGCTCCTTCTACGACGTGATCGAGATGGAGACGGGGTATCTTCGGTATGCCATGGCCCTGCTGGGGCGGGAGTACGGGCCGGAGCTGACCCTGCTGGGGGTGGATCTGCCGGACGTGGACAGGATCCCCTGCTTGAGGTTCGACGAGGCCAAGCGGCTGGCAGCGGACAAGTACGGCTGCCGGATCCGGGATCCCTACGACCTGGAGCCGGAGGAGGAGGCCCGCATCGGCCGGTACGCCCGGGAGGAGTTCGGCAGCGACTTCGTGTTCATCACCCACTACCCCTCCAAAAAGCGGCCCTTCTACGCCATGGATGACCCGGACGACCCCAAGTTCACCCTGTCCTTCGACCTGCTGTTCCGGGGGATGGAGGTGACCACCGGGGGCCAGCGGGTGCATGACTACGCCGCCCAGGTGGCCAAGATGGAGGTACGGGGCATGGAGCCGGCGGAGTTTGGGAGCTACCTCATGATCCACAGGCACGGGATGCCGCCCCATGGCGGGCTGGGCATCGGGCTGGAGCGGCTGACCATGCAGCTGTGCGGGTTGGATAACATCCGGTACGCGTCCCTGTTCCCCAGGGATCGCACCCGGATGGAGCCGTAACGAAAGAGGAAAGGATGATTGCCATGAACATTACACAGGAGCTGGTGGACTATATCGCGGGACTGTCCCGCCTGGAATTGCAGGAGGGGGAGCGGCAGGACATGGCCGCCGAGCTGGAGCGGATCGTGGCCTATATGGACGTGCTGAACCGGCTGGACACCCAGGGCGTGGAGCCCATGAACCACGTGTTCCCGGTGAAGAACGTGCTGCGGGAGGATGAGGTGATCCCCTCCCAGACGCGGGGGGAGCTGCTGGCGGGTTCCCCCGCCCCGGATCAGGAGGCGTTCCTGGTGCCGAAAACCGTAGAATAGGAGGGCACGGCATGGAGCTGAGAGACTTGACCGCCCTGGAACTGGGCGCGGCCATCAAAAAGGGGGAGGTCTCCATTGCAGAGGCCACCCAGTACGCGCTGGACGCCACTGCGGCCCGGGACAAGACGCTGAACGCCTTTATCACCGTCACCGGGGAGCGGGCGCTGGATCGGGCCAAACGCATTCAGGACAGCCGGGACGCGCTGGACGGAGACTGTCCCCTGTACGGCGTGCCCATGGCCCTCAAGGATAACATCTGCACCAGGGGGGTGAAAACCTCCTGCGCCTCCAAAATTTTGGGGGACTTCACGCCGCCCTACAGCGCCGCCGTGGTGGAACGGCTGGCCTACGCCGGGGCGGTGTCCCTGGGCAAGCTGAACATGGACGAGTTCGCCATGGGCTCCACATCGGAGACATCGTTCTACGGCCCGGTGAAAAACCCGTGGGATTTGGAGCGGGTTCCCGGCGGTTCCTCCGGGGGCGCGGCGGCGGCGGTGGCTGCGGGACTGGGCTGGTACGCCGTGGGCTCGGACACCGGCGGCTCCATCCGCCAGCCCGCCTCCTTCTGCGGCGTCACCGGGATCAAGCCCACCTACGGCACGGTGAGCCGGTACGGGCTCATTGCCTACGCCTCGTCGCTGGATCAGATCGGGCCGCTGTGCCGGGACGCGGCGGACTGCGCCGCCGTGCTGGATGTGCTGATGGGCCACGACCACCATGACGGCACCAGCCTGCCGGGGCACTGCGGCCACTGGGGCGGCTCCGGGCCGAGGGTGGACTACGGCCATCTGCTGGCGGGGCTGACGGGGGATATCCGGGGGATGCGGATCGGCCTGCCCGCGGACTGCTTCGGGGACGGGCTGGACGGAGAGGTTAGGGCGGCGGTGCTGGCGGTGTCGGATGTGCTGAAGGGCCGGGGGGCGGAGATCGTGGAGCTGCCCTTCCCGGTGATGGAGTATGTGGTGCCTGCCTACTATATCATCGCCGCCGCCGAGGCGTCCTCCAACCTGTCCCGGTTCGACGGGGTGAAGTACGGCTGGCGGGGGTCGGGCTATGAGGGGCTGACGGATCTGTATTGCAAGACCCGTACCCAGGGCTTCGGGGCAGAGGTGAAGCGGCGGATCCTGCTGGGAACGTTCGTGCTGTCCTCCGGGTATTACGACGCCTACTATAAAAAGGCGTTGCAGGTGAAGGCCGTGATCAAGGACGCGTTTGACCAGGCGTTTGCGCGGTGCGACCTGCTGCTGACCCCCGTGGCCCCCACCACCGCCCCCAGGCTGGGGGAGAGCCTGTCGGACCCGCTGCAAATGTATTTGAGCGATGTCTACACCGTGTCCGTCAACCTGGCGGGGCTGCCGGGGCTGTCCATGCCCTGCGGCTTTGACGGGAAGGGCCTGCCCATCGGGGCCCAGCTCATCGGGCCCCACTTCGGGGAGGGCGCGCTGCTGAACGCCGCCCACGCCTTCCAGCTGGAGACAGACTGGCACAAGCGCACACCAAAGGGAGGGGATTTGGCATGACCTGGGAGACCGTCATCGGCCTGGAAACCCACGTGGAACTGGCCACCAAAACCAAAATCTTCTGCGGCTGCACCACCGCCTTCGGCGGCGCGCCCAACACCCACTGCTGCCCGGTGTGCACCGGGATGCCGGGGACGCTGCCCGTGCTGAACAAGAAGGTGCTGGAGTTTGCCGTCAAGGCGGGGCTGGCGCTGAACTGTGAGATCACCCGGTACAGCAAGTTCGACCGGAAGAACTACTTCTACCCCGACCTGCCCAAGGCATACCAGATCTCCCAGCTCTACCTGCCCATCGCCAGGGACGGGGCGGTAGACATCCATACGGACACGGGGGCGAAAACCATCCGCATCCATGAGCTCCACATGGAGGAGGACGCGGGCAAGCTGATGCATGACCCCTGGATTGACCAGACCCGGGCGGACTACAACCGCTGCGGGGTGCCCCTCATCGAGATCGTCACCGAGCCGGACTTCCGGACGGCGGACGAGGTCATCGCCTACCTGGAGAAGCTGAAGGAGACCCTGCAATACCTGGGCGTGTCCGACTGCAAGATGCAGGAGGGCTCGCTCCGGTGCGACGTGAACCTGTCGGTGCGGCCACTGGGCAGCGCCGAATTTGGCACCCGGACGGAGATGAAGAACCTGAACTCCTTCAAGGCCATCGGCCGGGCCATCGCCTATGAGGCCCGGCGGCAGATCGAGCTCATCGAAGATGGCAAGCGGGTGGTGCAGGAGACCCGCCGCTGGGACGAGAACAAGGACGCCACCTACGCCATGCGCTCCAAGGAGGACGCCCAGGACTACCGCTACTTCCCGGAGCCGGATATTCCGCCCCTTGAGCTGCCGGAGGAGTACCTGGACGGGCTGCGGGCCGCTCAGCCTGAATTGGCGGAGGAAAAGCGGGCCCGGTATCAGGCGGACTACGGCCTGCCCGCCTATGATTGCCAGATGATCACCTCCGACCGGGCGCTGGCGGCGTTCTTTGAGGATCTGGTGGAGCTGGGGGCACCCCCCAAGCAGGGGGCCAACTGGATCATGGGGGAAGTGCTGGGGGCGCTGTCCGCCCGAGCCATGGAGCCCAAGGATATGAAGCTGACGCCCCCCACCCTGGCCCGGATCATCGCCCTGGTTGGAGCGGGGAAACTGAACCGGAACACGGCGGTCAAGGTGTTTGAGGCAGTCTTTGACACAGACGGGGAGGTGGACGCCTATGTGAAGGAGCACGGCCTGGAGCAGGTGAACGACGACGGGCTGGTGCGGGAAATCTGTGCCAAAGTGCTGGCCGCCAACCCCCAGTCCGTGACGGACTACCGGGGCGGCAAGGAAAAGGCGTTCGGCTTCCTGGTGGGGCAGGTCATGCGGGAGCTCAAGGGTAAGGCCAACCCCCAGGCGGTGAACGGGGCGCTGATGGAGCTGCTGGGGTCGTAACGGCCCCGGCGAAACACATAACGCGGCGGCGGGATAATCCCGCCGCCGCGCCGCATTTCTTAAAGGCTTTCCTCCCCGTCCGCCAGCCGGCCCAGGGGGCGGTAGACCGTGAGGTACATGGTGGTAAAGCAGGCCAGCCCGCCCACCAGCTGGGACACGGCCTCCGCCGTGAACACGCCGTCCGCCCCCATCCACAGGGCCAGCAGGACGGTGAGGGGGGCGTTGACAACGGCCTTGCGCAGCAGGGAGAAGAACACCGCCTGCTTGGAGCGGCCCAGCCCCACAAACACCCCCTGCCCCGCGATCTGGAGGGACATGAACAGGAACATGGAGAAGTAGATCCGCAGGGCGGGGACGCCCGCCGCCAGGATATCCGGGTCGCTCTTGAAGATGTGGATCAGCCCCGATGGGAACAGCATGGCGCACGCCCAGAAGGCGGCGGAGTAGGCCACCGTCACCCCAACGCTGAACCGGACGGACTGCCGCACCCGGCTGTACAGCTTGGCGCCGTAATTGTAGCCCGCCACCGGCTGGGAGCCGTTGGTCAGCCCCTGCACCGGCATGATGAACACCTCCCGGATGGAGTTGATGATGGTCATCACCCCCACGTAGGCGTCCCCGCCGCACCGCTGGAGGGTGGCGTTGCAAACCACCTGCACCAGGCTGTTGGTCAGGTTCACAAAGAAGCCGGACAGGCCCAGGGAGACGATCCGCCTGGTGCGGCCCGCCTCCAGCCGCAGGTTCTCCCGCCGCAGGCGCAGGATGGCCTTTTTGCCCGTGAGGAAGGCCAGCACCCACGCCGCCGACAGGGCCTGGGAGAACACCGTGGCCAGCGCCGCCCCCCGCACCCCCATATGGAACACGAAGATCAGCACCGGATCCAGGAGCAGGTTCACCACCGCCCCCAGCAGGACGGTCATCATCCCCGTGCGGCCGAAGCCCTGGGCGTTGATGAAGGGGTTCATCCCCAGGCTGATCATGACGAACAGGGTGCCGCACAGGTAGATGGTCAGGTAGCCGTCGGCGTGGGGGAAGGTGTCCGGGCTGGCCCCGAACAGGTAGAGGATGGGCCGCTTCAGCGCCAGGAAGAAGGCGGTGGCCGCCGCCCCTAAAATCAGCAGGAGAAGAAAGGCGTTCCCCATCACCCGCTCGGCCTCCCCATCGTCTCCCCTGCCCCGGCTGATGGAACACAGGGGCGCGCCGCCGGTGCCGCACAGGTTGGCCAGGCCCATGAGGATGGACACGATGGGCATGGTGATGCCCAGCCCCGTGAGGGCCAGGCTGTCGCTGTCCGGCAGGTGGCCCAGGTACACCCGGTCCACCACGCTGTACAGCACGTTCACCAGCTGGGCCGCCGTCATGGGCAGGGCCAGCTTCATAATGTTCCGGGGGATGCTCCCTTGGGAGAAGTCGTTCTGCTGGGCGGTCATGGCGCGGGGCCCCCTTTCGCCGTGGTTTTTCTGGTATCATATCACAAACGGCATCGGGTGTCCATGCTACGGAAAATCGGGGCCGGAGGGTCTGGGATCACCCAGCTCCTCCGGCCCCGCCGGTGCGTTTTCGGTTTGCGGTCAGCGCGTGTTCCCGTCCTGTTTCCTGTGATTCCCGTTATTTCTTTTTGCCGAAGTCAGGGGCAAAGATCTTGTTGTCCACGGCGAAGATGATGATCATGGCCACGCCGCCGGTGACTACTGCGGTCACGATGCTCTGAAGGGTGTTGCGCAGGGCCGCGTTGGTAATCAGCGCGTTGGTGACTGGGTTCCACACACTGGTAAACAGGTTCATTACCAGGAACACGCCGATGGTAGCGATGCCATGTGCGGCGATTTGGACACCCAGCGGGCCGTGGCTCTTGAACGTCACATTGCGCTGGAGGGGGAAGTTGACGCACTCACCGAAGCAGATGGTCACCAGATTGGCCAGGGTGAAGGCCAGACCACCGCTGACAACACCGTTTTCATCTGTGAGCAGGGCATTGCCGATGATAGACAGGTTAAAGTCCACGCCGAACAGGGTGACGGGGATGTCGGGCCACATCCACACCGCATCGCCTATGCCTATCGGGCCCCGGAATAGGTCGGGCAGGAACATCAGCAGCAGGGCCTTCAGGAAGGTGACAAAGTAGCTGAACAGCAGGAACAAGCCGCCCTTGCGCACCCACTCCGCCACGGCGGGGTGCTTTTCCGCAAAGTTATTCCACCAATTTTTAATTCCTTCCATCAAAATTCCTCCCTTTTTTAGTGGATGGCGTTGGCCGCCTTGCGTTTTTTGCCGGAGCGGAAGAACCCGCCGATCACCCGGCCCACCCCCTTGAAGAAGTGACCGTTGACGATGGTGAGGATGCCCTCCGCCATCTCCATAGTGCAGATGCCGCCAGTCATTTTGGCGATGGCCCGGAAGGGCATATTGTAGTTGAACAGCAGGTTCAGATTGGGCTGACCCTTCTCGATGCTCTTGTTGATGAAATGGGTGAGGATTTTATAGGCCAGCCGCCCCGCGGCACCCTTGGCGTAGTACATCTGGCACAGGGCGTCGTTCATGTCCAGCATCCCGCTCCAGTGGCCGTCGGGGATGGGGCGGCCCAGCAGGGCCTCGAACTCGGCATCGGAGATGTTCTTGATGTCGCCGGAGAAATACTTGGCGAGCTGGGCCTTGTTGTAGGGGCTGGGGGCCTCGGTACCCTTGACGGAGACCGTGCCGGACAGCCTGATGTCCGCGCAGGACGCGCCGATCATCACCTGCCACCGGCCGCCCTCCACCTCGAACCGGTTGGTCTTGACATTGAAGTAGCGGAAGGCCTTGTCGTCCAGCTTGATGGTGACCCGCCTGCTCTCCCCCGCTTTCAGGAACACCTTGGCGAAGCCCTTCAGCTCCTTGGCGGGGCGGAAGATATCGCCGTCCGGCTTGGACACGTAGAGCTGGGCGATCTCCGCCCCGTCCATGCCGCCGGTGTTTTTGAGGGTGAAGGCCGCTTCCTGATCGGTGACGGTGAGATCGGAATATTCAAAGGTGGTGTAGCTCAGCCCGTAGCCGAAGGGGAACAGCACAGGGACGTTGGCGGTCTCAAAGTAGCGGTACCCCACGAACAGGCTCTCCCGGTACTCGGCGGTGCGCTCCTTGGAGGGGAAGTAGGGGGCGGAGGACACGTCCTCGTATTTGACGGGGTAGCTCTCCGCCAGCTTGCCGGAGGGGTTCACCTGGCCCATAATCACCTTGAGGACGGAGGAAGCGCCAGCCTGGCCGCACAGGTAGCCGTGCACCAGGGCCTTCACCTTGGACAGCCAGGGCATCTCCACGGCGGAGCCCGCGGACATCACCGCCACCACATTGGAGTTCACCGCGCTCACCGCCTCAATGAGATCCACCTGGCTCTGGGGCAGGCGCATATGGGAGCGGTCCAGGCCCTCGGACTCGCTGATCTCGTCCAGGCCGATGTAGAGCAGCACGATATCGGCCTTTTTCGCCAGCTCCACCGCTTTGGCCTGCATGACGGGGTCGCCCTTGCCGGAGCGGGGGTAGCCCGCCTCAAAGCCCGCCACGTCCAGGCCGAAGTTCCCGATCACGTCCATGGCGTTGTCCAGCTTTGTGGGGTTCACCACGGAGGAGCCCGCCCCCTGGTAGCGGGCCTTCTGGGCGAACTCACCGATGACCGCCACTTTTGTGCCCTTCTTCAGGGGCAGGATGTTATTCTCATTTTTCAACAGTACGATGGACTGCTCGGAGGCCTTCGCCGCCATGGCGTGGTGCTTCTCCACGTCGAAGGGCTTGCCCTCCAGGGGCTTCACCGCCGCAGTGGTGGACAGGATCACGTCCAGCAGCTCATCCACCCGCTGATCCAGCAGCTCCTGGCTGAGCCTGCCGGACTTCACCGCCTCGATGAGCTCCAGGTCGGAGTCGCCGCCGGTGGTGGGCATCTCCAGGTGGGAGCCCGCCCGGACGCCCTCCACGTGGTCGTTGGAACCTCCCCAGTCGGACACCACAAAGCCGTCAAAGCCCCACTCGTCCCGGAGGATCTCTTGGAGCAGGTGATGGTTTTCGTTGGCGTAGACGCCGTTGATCCGGTTGTAGGACGACATGATGGACTTGGCCCCGCCCTCCTTCACCGCGATCTCAAACCCCGTCAGGTAGATTTCCCGCAAGGTACGCTCGTCCATCACGGAGTCGGAGGCCATCCGGCGCAGCTCCTGGGAGTTGGCGGCGAAGTGCTTGGGGCAGGCGGACACGCCGTTTTTCTGGATGCCCCGGATATAGCTGGCGGCCATCTTGCCCGCCAGGTAAGGATCCTCGGAGAAATACTCGAAGTTGCGCCCGCAGAAGGGGGAGCGCTTGATGTTCAGCCCCGGGCCCAGCACCACGCACACCCCCTGGGACGCCGCTTCCGTGCCCAGGTGTTCGCCGATCTCCTCTCCCAGTGCCGTGTCCCAGCTGTTGGCGATGGTGGCGGCGGTGGGGTAGCAGGTGGCCGGCAGGGAGCCGTTCAGCCCAAGCTGATCCCCCGCCCCTTCCTGCTTGCGGATGCCGTGGGGACCGTCGGACAGGGTCATGTTGGGCACGCCCAGCCGCTCCACGCTCCGCGTCTGCCAGAAGTCCTTGCCGGAGAACAGGTAGCACTTCTCCTCCAATGTCATTTGCTTGATGATGTCCGCGTGTTTCAAGCAGACCCCTCCTCACTGATCTTGATGAATTTTTGCCGGGAAGCACTGGGCAAGTCCGGGGATGCGCTCCCGGGATTTGCCCGGTGCTTCCGCGCCCCGCCCCCGCCGGAGCGGGGACGGGGAAACGGAAGCTGTGAATACAGGTTCTTAGTGTGCGCAGTTCAGGGCGCTTTACGCTCAGTCCTTCTTCTTGCCGCACTTCCGGACGATCAGGACCTCGCCGGCCACCGCCGCCAGGATCACCACGGCGGAGATGGCGTACATGGCGATCTCCCAGGCCGCCATGCCGCCGCCCGCGCCGTTGGCGTAGGCCCGGCTGTTGGCCGCAGTATACAGGATGTTCTTGCAGGCCTGCCGCGCCGCCTGGAGGGAGGTACCGCTGGTCTTGTCGGTAAGCTCGCTGAACTCGGTCATCTGGGGGGTGAGGCAGAAGTCGTTGCCGTTGCGGATCTGGATGTCCGCGTCCTGGTAGCCGTAGCCGCCGAAGTAGTCGGTGAGCACCATGCCCCGGAAGCCCCACTCGTCACGCAGCACCTTGTTCAGCAGCTCGGGGTTGGCCCCGGCGTACTTGTTGCCGATGTAGTTGAAGGCGGACATGACGGCGATGGACTTACCCTCGTAGTTCTTCACACACATCTCGAAGGGCTTCAGGTAGATCTCGCGGATGGCCTGCTCATTAGACCAGGTGCAGAGCATATTGTTGCGGTTGGTCTCCTGGTCGTTGAGGGCAAAGTGCTTGATGAAGGAGTACACACCGCTCTCCGCCGCGCCGTTGACGGCGTTGGAGGCCATGGATCCGGACAGGAAGCCGTCCTCGGAATAGTACTCGAAGTTGCGGCCGGAGAAGGAGGTGCGGTGGATGTTCATGGCGGGGGCGTACCAGCCGGACACGTCCATCTCATCGGCCATCTTGCCGATGCTGGCGCCGAAGTCGTGGGCCAGGTCGGTGTTCCAGGTGGCGGCGATGACCACGCCGGCGGGGAAACCGATGGAGGCCTTACCGGTGAAATTGTTGTTGATGGAGGCGGGGCCGTCGCAGTCCACCTGCTGGGTCTTGCCCACGGAGTCAATGGCTACATTCTGGTAGCCGCCGATGCCGATCAGGTTCACCATGTCGTCCACGGTGAGCTGATCCAGCAGCTTCTCCCACTGGGGATCATCGTACTCCAGGCCCCGCACATCGGTGAGCTTCAGGCCGTTCTTGGCCCCGGTGGTGGGCGCCGTGTCAGCGCTGTCGTTGAACTGGTTGGGGTCATAGTTGGTCTGGTTGTAGAAGCCCGCCTTCACGCCGGCGGCCATCTCGTAGCTGGCGGGGGCGGCCACGGCGGCGTCATGGTTGGCGAAGCCATCCTTGCGGGAGAGGTACTCCAGATCGCCCTGGGCGTAGCCGAACTGGCTGACGGCGGGGGTCTCATCGGAGGCGCGGCCGTCGGTGTAGGTGACGGTGGAGCCCACGGTGTAGGTCTGGGAGTCGATGACATTATGGGAGTCGCTGTTGATGGAAATGACGTAGTCGCCGGCCTCCAGCACGTAGGCACCCGCGCCTGCATAATCGAAGGAAGCCATATTCTCCGCCTGGAAGGAGATCTTCACGGTCTCGGACTTGCCGGGCTCGATGATGCCGGTCTTGTCGAAGGCCACCAGGTTGGCGGCGGACTTCTCAATACCGCCGTTGGTATAGGGCGGGTTGTAGTAAACCTCCACCACGTCCTTGCCCGCCACATTGCCGGTATTGGTGACAGTGACATCGAAGGTAATGGTTCCATTACTTTCGGAGATGGGCCCCATCTCCTGCTTAAAGGTCGTGTAGCTCAGGCCGTAGCCGAAGGGGAACTGCACGGTCTTGTCGTAGTCGATGGCGTTCTCCGCAGCCGCCGTCTCATACCAGCGGTAGCCCACGTAGATGCCCTCCACGTAATTGACAAAGGTGGGGGTGACGGGCTGGCCATAGGACAGGGGGGACACATCGTCCAGGTTGGTGTACTTGAAGTCGCCGATGTTGTGGAAGGCGGGGACGGCGGTCAGGTCATACACGAAGGTGTCCACCGTCTTGCCGGAGGGGTTTACCTTGCCGGACAGAATATTGCCCAGGGCGTTGAAGCCGGTCTGGCCGGGGCCGGGGGCCAGGATCACGGACTTGATGGAGGGGTAGTCCTCGATCCAGCCCAGCTCCATGGCGTTGGAGGCGTTGACCACAACGATTACCTTATCGAACTCGCTGGTCACGCGCTCGATCATGGCCAGTTCACGGGTGGAGGGCTCCAGGTAGTGCTTGCCGGCCACCTTGTCCTCGTCGTACTCGCTCAGGCGCACGCCGTAGGCGGAGAACATGGTGCCGCTGCCGTCGTCCTCGAAGGTGTCGGGGATGGCGGGGTCCAAGTCGGTGGGCAGGTCGGCGCCCTCGCCGCCGGAGCGGGCCAGGACGATGATGGCGGTGTCGGAGTACGCCTTGGCGTTGTCGAACATCCCGGCGGATTCATACTCGGCGATGGTGGGCTCGGGGACGGTCCAGTCCTGGCCCATCATGCCGATGGTGGGCCGCTTCTCCCGCCAGCCGGTGTAGAACTTGGTAAGCTCCTCGTTGTACTCGATGCCCGCCTGCTTGATGCCCTCCAGCAAGGTGACAGTGGGGTACAGGCCGGACAGGGAGCCGGATCCGGTGCCGCCGTACACGGGGTTGGTGGCGGACCAGCCGAAGGTGTTCACCTTGGCGCCCTCCCCCAAGGGGAGCAGGCCGTCGTTCTTCAGCAGCACGAAGCCCTCATCGGCGATGATTTCGCACAGGGCGCTGGCGTCAGAGATGCTCTGCTCGCTGATGTCGCCGCCGCCCCGCAGAGCCATGCCCACGATGCCGTACAGCGGGCCGGTGAGGATCATATCCACGATGATCACCAGGGCCACGATGAAGCCCATCCAAGCGGACCCGCGGGCGACGCCGCGGGTGGGCTTGGGCAGCTTCATGGCCACGACGGTGACCACGATGGCCACCACCAGCACCACAGCCAGGGCGATGAGATAGCCCTTGATCAGGCCCAATGTGGTGATGACGTCGTTCATGTTGATGCCTAACATTGTTTCTTCCTCCTCATTCACTTTTTGGCGGGCGGTTCCCGCCGGTTGAGAAAAGTGTAGCACATCTTTCCCGTCCGCGGCGTCGATTTGCGCAAACTGCGGGTTTTTCCGTTCAATCTGCATTCGGTATTGGCAGATTCGCACAATAAGCGCCCCCGCGTTTTGTCAAATCCAACAACACGGGGGCGCTTTTTCACTTTTTTCCCAGCGGGATCACGAGGCGGATCTCAAACCACTGGTCCTGATCCCGGATGGCCATGGTGCCGCCATATTTCTCCGCCGCGTGGCGGACGGACTTGAGGCCGTAGCCGTGGTAGGCCGCGTCCCCCTTTGTGGTGACGGGCAGGCCGTCCTGGAAGGTAGGGGGCTGGGGGCAGTAGTTCCCGCATTTGATCACCAGAAAGCCCCGCTTGCCGTACACCGTGAGGTGGATCAGCCGCTGGGACTTGTCCGGTATGCCCAGCTCGCACTCGATGGCGTTGTCCAGGATATTGCCGAAGATGGTGCAGATATCCATCACGTCCAAAAAGTCCAGCTTCCCCCCGTCCGCCACGCAGGTCAGCTCGATGCCGTGGCGGGCGCAGTAGAGGCTCTTGCCGGTCAGCACCGTGTCCAGCACCGAATTGCCTGTCTTGTTCTGGGCCTCGTAGTCCCGGATCTCCTCCTCCATGCCGTCCAGGTAGGCGGACCGCTTGGCGGCGTCCGGCTCCGCCCGGAGGACGGCGATCTGGTGCTTCAGGTCGTGGTACTTGTGGTTGATGGCGTCAATGCTGTCCCGGGACAGGCGGTACTGGGCGTACTGGCTCTGGAGGATGTTCTGGATGGCGTCCAGCTCCCGGTGCATATACAGCTCACACCGCTGGACGTGGTAGGCGTACAGCATGGCCACCCCCGCCAGATCCGCCAGGGTGCGGATGTTGTAGATATCCGTCAGCTCCGAGCTGGTGAAGGGGGCGTTGTTGTAGACAAAGCTGAGGTTGCTCAAGAAGAAGCAGGCCAGGGCGATGAGGGCGGGGCTGGTCAGCTCCCGGAGGCGGAAGGCGGTGCCCGCCCGGGGATCCGCCCGGCGGCTCTCCAGCCAGCGCATCCCCCCGAACACGGCGGCGTACACCGCCGTCAGGATCACCCAGAATAGAATCCCCTTGCGCACCGCGTCCCCCTGCCAGCCCAGGGCGTAGACAGAATAGGAGTAGAGCTGCCACTCCAGGGAGGCGGCGAACTCCGCCAGCACGAAGGCCCGCATGGTGCAGTAGCCCGCGCTCACCAGGGGGATGTCGCAGCACAGGGCGATGAGGGCCAGCATCAGCCCTGCCGCCGCGGCCATGCAGGGCAGCCAGAACAACAGCCGCAGCCCATCGGTGAAGATCAGAAACAGGCACTGGACGGCCAGCCCCGCCCCCAGCGCGCCCCACAGCCGGGGCCCGTGGATCCGTTTGGGGTTCCCGCTGATGTAGACCAGGCAGGCGCACCACTCCGCCAGGGCGGTGACCGCCCGGGGGATGTCAGATAAGTAGACGGCGTTCACAGAGCGCCCCCTCCCACCTGATCGGACAGGGCCTCTAAAAACGGCCCCCGGCGGCCCCGGCTGATCAGCAGCTTATCCCCCCGCACCACGGCGCAGCCATCCTGGATGGCGTCCACATGGGCCAGATTCACCAGGTAGCCCTTGTTACAGCGGGCGAAGCCCTTGCCCTCCAGGACCTCCTCCACCTGCTGGAGGGTGGCGGTGGAGGCGTGTATGCCGGAGCGGGTGTGGAACATGAGCTGTCGGCCCAGCCGCTCGATGTAGAAGATGCCGTCCACCTCCAGCTTCAGCGCGCCCC
>CASTQR010000003.1 GCA_949451265.1 uncultured Eubacteriales bacterium
CTCTTTTTAGAATGTGAGGATAGCTTTGACGGAACCGCGCAAAAATATGCGGGCGCTCCAGGGAAAGGAACGCCCGCATCGGATATTTCCGTTTAGAAGCTGTACCGATAGCCGAAGTATTCAGATTTGCGAGTCAAAATCGCCGCTGGCAAGGCGAAAAATCGCAGGAATACTTTGTGTATTTCAAGATTTTTCAACGCAGCCAGCGGCAATTTGGGCCGCAAAGCTGGGTGCTGAGGCTATTGGTACAGCTTCTTAGATCTACAGCTGGCTCCTGTCCTTCAGCCAGCTTGGCAAAGGCCGCATCTTGATCCCCGACACCAGCCCCATGGCGATGAACAGCGTCAGGGTGGACGACCCGCCGTAGCTGAAAAAGGGCAGCGTCAGCCCGATCACCGGCCCGATATAGAGGTTCATGGCCACATTGATGATGGTCTGGATCATCAGCATACCGGCGATGCCCATGGCGATATAGGCGGACATATGGCTTTTGGCCCGCCGGGACACCCACACGCACCGCAGGATGATCACCAGCAGGATCAGCAGCACCGCGCAGCAGCCCACCAGCCCGAACTCCTCCCCGCACACGGCGAAGATGTTGTCGGTGTGCCGGGCGTTCAGGGCGTCCTCCCGGTAGGACTGGGTTTTCACCCCCTTGAGCCACCCCATGCCGGTGAGCTGGCCCGAGCCGATGGCGGTCAGGGTTTGGTTCTGCTGCCAGCCCTGACCCTGGGGGTCCAGATTATTGCCCTTCCAGTGCTCCACCACCACCCGGAAGCGCATGATCCGGTAGTCCGTCCAATACTTGGTACGGGGCAGGATGAAGCGCCACAGGAACACCACCGCCCCCACCATGGGCGCGCCCACCCCCACGAACCACCACTTGCTCACCCCGGCCACCCAGGCCATCACCACGAAGATGAACAGGTACACAATCACCATGCCCCAGTCGCCGGACAGCACCGCCAGCGACCCGGCGAACACCCCCGTGAGAACCACATACTTCACCAGGGCCGGGAACCGCCCCAGCCCCCTGGGCCGCTCCTTGTTGATCATCCAGGCCAGCACTACAATAAAGGACAGCTTGGCGATCTCCCCCGGCTGGAAGCCGGGAAAGTGGGGGATGGGGAGGAACACCCAGCTCTTGTTGCCGCCGGCCAACCGCCCGAAGGGCTTGATCAGCGCGATGACGAACAGCCCCAGCAATAAGAACACCCACCACCACTTCTCCATCAGGTACTCAATGTCGATGAAGGTGACCCACACATAGGCCGCGATGCCCATAACGATGAACTGGGCCTGCTTCATCGCATAGTTGTGGAGGTCCGGGTCGTACCGGGTGGCGCTGTAGATCAGCACCAGCCCCATGAGGCTGGCCAGAACGCACAACGCCAGCAGCAGCACGTCGCCCTTTTTGAAGAATTCCCTGACGGTGCGCGCGGGCCCCACGGCGTTCCCTCCCTTCCGAACGATCAGCGTTTGTGCCTCCCGCCCCGCGGGGCGGGAGGCACTGAAAACAATCGCAAAATAGTATAGCACATTCCGTCAGGATATGCTATACTGTTTCGCGAGAGTTTTAAGAATCTTCACGTTATGTTGGGAAGTGACCGCGATATGGAATTTATCACCCACAGCCGGGCGGAGACGGAGGCCCTGGGGGCCCGTCTGGCAAACGCCCTGGACGGGGGACAGGTGGTGGCCTTCACCGGGGATTTAGGGGCGGGAAAAACCGCCTTTGTGTCCGGCATGGCCCGCTCACTGGGGGTGGAGGAGCGGGTGACCAGCCCCACCTTCACCATCGTCAACGAGTACGAGGGGGGCCGCCTGCCCCTGTTCCACTTTGATATGTACCGCCTGGGCAGCGCCGACGAGCTGTTCCACATCGGCTGGGAGGACTACCTGGCCCGGGGCGGCATCTGCGCCGTGGAGTGGAGCGAAAACGTGGCCGAGGCCATCGAGGACGACGCCATCCGGGTGTCCATCGTCCGGGGGGACGGGGACGACGACCGGATCATCACCATCGAGGGGGTGGCCCTATGAAGATCCTGGCGTTGGAGACCTCCGCCGTCACCGCCTCCGTGGCGGTGGCTGAGGACGAGAAGCTGCTGGCCCAGTCCTTCCAGAACAGCGGCCTGACCCACTCCGCCACCCTCATGCCCATGGTGTCCGACCTGCTGAAGAACACCGGCCTGTCCCTGGAGGACATGGACGTGATCGCCGTGGCGGCGGGCCCCGGCTCCTTCACCGGGGTGCGCATCGGCGTAGCGGCGGCAAAGGGGCTGGCGTGGCCGGGGGACAAGCCCTGCGCCCCCTGCTCCACCCTGGAGTCCATGGCCTGGCAGTGCGCCCACCTGGGCGGCGAGATCTGCGCCGCGATGGACGCCCGCCGGAACCAGGTCTACTGCGCCCGCTTCCGGGCGGAGGGCGGAGCCCTCACCCGGCTGACGGAGGACCGGGCCATGGGCCTGGACGAGCTGGCGGAGGAAGTCCGCCGCTCCGGGCAGCCCCAGGCCCTGGTGGGGGACGGCGCCCATCTGGTACAGGCCGCCCTGGACGGGGTGGGCCTGCCCTGCGCCCCCATGCCGCCCCACCTGCTGTACCAGACCGCCTGGGGGGTGGCCCGGTGCGCGCTGGAGCTGGCCCGAGGGGGCGGGCTGGTGTCCGCCGCCGCCATGGCCCCCAGCTACCACCGGCTCAGCCAGGCCGAGCGGGAGCGGCAGGAGAAGCTGAGGCAAACCCAAGCATAAAAAAGCGCACGGAGGGGCCGCCTTCCGTGCGCTTTGCATCCTGCAGGATATATGGTTACTTTTCCTCCAGCAGCCGGTTCAGCTCCGCCATAAAGGTGTTGATGTCCTTGAACTGGCGGTAGACGGAGGCGAACCGGACATAGGACACCTCGTCCACCCCCTTCAGCTTCTCCATCACCAGCTCGCCGATCTCGGTGCTGGGCACCTCCCGCACCATCTCGTTTTGCAGGGACTGCTCGATTTCGTTGGCGATTCCCTCCAGGGTGGACATGGACACGGACCGCTTCTCGCAGGACTTCAGCATACTGCCCAGCAGCTTGCTCTTGTCGAAGGCCTGCCGGCTGCCGTCCCGCTTGATGACCATCAGGGGCAGGCTCTCCACGATCTCGTAAGTAGTGAACCGCTTCCGGCAGGCCAGACACTCCCGGCGGCGGCGGATGCTGCTGCCCTCGTCGGCGGGGCGGGAATCCACGACCTTGCTCTCTAACTGGGCGCAGTAGGGACATTTCACGGCGGCATCATTCCTTTCTTGAGCTTGGGGCCCGATCTCATAATGGAAATTATATCACAACTGTCCCGCTTATGGTATCCTTTTTTGAAAAAATTTTCCTGGGCGTATAACCGGGGCGCGGGTGTGGCATACTGTCCTGCGTGAGGTGATAACAATGAACAACTGCCCTGACAACAAGAAGCAGCAGAGCTCTGAGAACAAGAAGCAGCAGAGCTCCCAGAACAAGAACCAGCAGAACTCCGAGAACAAGAGCCAGCAGAATTCCGAGAACAAGAATTCCAACAGCCGGGGCTACTAAGAGGGCGGCGCGGCCCGCGCCATCATCTTATTACGCGTTGGCGGGAGCGGGGGGCGGCTGCGCCCCCCGTTCTTTTTTTGAGGAGGTGCGCCCAGCATGAAGCGCAAGGGAGACAACGACCCTGCGGACGTGGTCCGGAACCCCCAGTACCGGGAACCGCCCTACGAGGATCTGTCCAGCCTGGTGGCGGGGCGGATCCAGGCTGGCCCCCAGTCCACGCCCCCCAGGGAGGGCACCGATCTGGACCACTGGCAGGACCCGGACCTGTTCCACTCGCCGGAGCTGTAGCCGCGGCAAAAGGCCCCCGCAGACGCGGGGGCCTTCCTTATTATAATACATTGGTCAGGGTGGGCAGCTCTGCCTCCAAGAGAAGCTCCAGCTGGGTGATGAGCCTCTGGTTGACGGCGGCGTACTCCGCGCTCTGCCGTTCCCCGGCCCGCAAGAAGGCCAGGGTCTCGTCGAAGGAGATCAAAATCGCGTCAATGTCCGTGTGCCGCAGGGTGGTGTGGAGATAGCCCCCGTGCCCCTCCCAGCGTTCCCGGGCCTGCTCCGTGAGCCTTGCCGCCTCCCCCCAGTCCTCCCGCTCCACCTCCGCCTGGGCCTGGGACAGCAGTCCGGTGAGCTCCCCGGTAAACCGGCCCAGGTAGACGATGTGGACGGCGCACAGCGCCCCCACCAGCACGATCAGCCCCAGCGATACACACAGCCGCCTCACGCCTTCGCCCCCTTCTTGGGGACGCAGTAGGTATTCCCCGTCTCGTCCACCGTGAGAAGGAACGCCTGCCGGTGGGAGTTCAGCCCATGGGCGGCCAGCTGCTTCTCCAGCCAGACCTCCTCGTAGCCCCGGCCCTTCAGGTTGTGCTCCAGCAGCCGCCCGTCGCTCACCAGCACCACGGGCAGCCCGGTCTCCTGGGTTTCCACGCCCATCTGGGCGGCGGTGGAGGGCTTCTCCGCCGCGTAGGGCAGTACGGACAACTGGCCGTTGGTCTCCAGCAGGGCGAACTTGATGGTCTGGATGTCAGTATAGCCCTGCATCCGCAGCTCCTCCAGCAGCTCGTCGATGGTCAGGCGGCACCGCTCCAGCTCCCGCTGGAGGACCGTCCCGTTCTCCACCACCACCGTGGGCTTGCCGCACAGCAGGGCCCGGAAGCCCAGGGACTTGGTGCACAGCGCCGACAGCGCCGCCGACAGGGCCAGCAGCACCACAATGGGGATCAGACCGGACGCCAGGGGGATCCCGTTGTCCTGCATGGGGACGGAGGCCAGATCCGCGATGATAAGGGTCAGCACCAGCTCGGAGGGCTCCAGCTGCCCGATCTGGTGCTTGCCCAGCAGCCGGATGCCCACGATGATAAACAGGTAAAGCACCACGGTGCGCACAAGTACCACAAACACAAAACCACCTCGTTTCCCAAAATGCCGCCTGCTCAGTTTGCCCCTCGTGGGGGGCGGCTATGCCGCCTTTTGTCCAAATTCACAAAATTTGCCCGATCCGCCAAAAAGCCTCCAATCTTTGTCTTGTTTTTTGGGGGGAGATACGTTACAATATATGGGGTTAAAGGGCGGGGAAAATGCCCTTTGTTTCCAAAATCTTCCGAGCTCCATCAAAGAGGGGGATTTTATCATGCGCTACACGCGCCTGCGGTTCGATATCTGGCTGTGCCTCCTGCTGGCCTTCGGGGTGAGCCTGGGGGCGGTTAAGCTGACAGAGTATTTCCTGGATGGCGCCTACGAAAAGTACGCGGCGGAACACACCGTCTCCGATGGTGACATCGGCGGCAAGGCCGGGCCGGAGGTGTTCCGGGCCCAGAGCATCGACGACATCCTCAGCCACGACACCTTCACCATCGTCTCCCACGGCATCGAGTACCGCAACCGGGGCGCGGGCTACTACGACGGGATCTACACCTATGCGGTGGGCCTGCCCTCCGGGGAGGTGGTGGCCGCCCGGATCAACATGGAAAACGTCCAGCAGGATGGGGACTACTACACCAGCGACCACACCCTGCCGGTGGGTAAGGTGGTGTACGCCGACCTCACCGACAGCAAGATGTTCATGGACCAGATCAGCTACGGCATCCCCCTCACCCGCACCGACTTCTACGTGGATATGCTGGGGGTGGCGGGCAAGGTGTCGGAGGAGGACTACAACCAGCGGTATACCGGAACCGCCCAGGTGATCGCCATTTTCGTGTGCTTCCCGCTGTTCCACTGGCTGGGTTCCAGCCTGGGGCTGTTCCCCCGGTTCTTCCCCCCGCGGAAGAAAAAAGGGGAGGAGGAGAAGCCCAGGAGCGAGTGGGACTGACTTCGTTTTTCCCGGCGCGGGCGCGCCGATCATGTTCTAAGGAGAAGGAGAGAGCCGCAATGAACCAGAAAGCCGTTCAGAAAATCAACTACGCCTACCTGCTGCTGACCATTTTTGTCCCCCTGGTGCTGATCGGGGTGATGGGCTATATCGGCGCCACGTTTTTCCGCGAGGGCGGGACGGGGGCCGTGATCTGCTTCATGCTGCCCACGGCGCTGGCCGTGGTGTGGTGGATCTTTGGCCCCACCACCATCTGGCGTCTGCGGAAGAAGGCCATGGAGCAGCAGCTGGACCAGCAGGGCTTCACCCGCAACCAGACCTTCTACGGCAGCAACCACACCGTGATCGTGGATATCCGCAAGGGCATGATCGCCCTGCTGTTCTTCTGGAACCCCTTCGTGTCCTTTATCCTCCCCGCCAGCCGGGTGACCAAGGCGTGGACGGACGACGGGGCCGCCGGCTCCGGCTTTCTCCGGGGCACCAGCCGGGTGAGCTTCCTGTTCCTCATCGACGGGATCAAGATCCGAGTGGACACCTTCACCTCCAACCAGCGGTGGAAGATGAACGACGAACACGTGCTGACCGGCATCTCCAAGGCGGATATGTGGGTCCAGGTGCTGGCGGAAGCCAAGGAAGCATCGGAGCTGCGCGATGGGACTCATTGACAGATGGCTGCGCCAGCAGCAGGACGACTGGTGCCGTGGGTGCAAGTGCGCCATGGAGAAGCACCGCAAGCAGCTCTTTGCCCTGCCCAACGTGTCGGTGGGCCACTACGTGGAGCGCAAGGAGCCGGACTACTATAAGAAGAACCTGCACCCGGTGGACAAAAAGGCGGACATCCCCTCCGGTATGTACGCCTGCGGCGCCATCCAGTACCGCTGCCCCCAGTGCGGCAAGCGGCTGACGGTGCTGGACCCCTTCCTCCCCGTCCGGGATGAGGAGAAGCACGAGGGGAGCATCGTGTTCCAGGCCGGGGAACTGGACGACTTCCTCTGGCGTTGAAGTTCGGAGCGGCGGCCCGCGTGGCGGGCCGCCGCTCAAACAAAGGAGTGGGCTTATGTTTCATCAGACTGTGATCGTGCTGGACTTCGGCGGGCAGTATAACCAGCTCATCGCCCGCCGGGTGCGGGAGTGCGGGGTGTACTGCGAGGTGAAGCCCTATACCACCCCCCTGGCGGAGCTGCGGGCCATGGCCCCCATCGGGATCATCTTCACCGGGGGGCCCAGCTCGGTGTACCTGGACAGCTCCCCCAAGGTGGACGGGGAGATCTTCACCTGGGGCGTGCCCATCCTGGGCATCTGCTACGGCTGCCAGCTCATGGCCCACCTGCTGGGGGGCCGGGTGGCCCCCGCCCAGGACGACGCCGCCCGGGAGTACGGCAAGACGGACACCAGCTTTGACACCGGCTGCAAGCTGTTCCGGGGTCTGCCGGAGAACGGCGTCACCTGGATGAGCCACGGGGACTACATGGAGCAGGTGCCTGAGGGCTTCACCCTGGCGGCCCGCTCCGCCGCCTGCCCCAACGTGGCCATCGCGGACGAGGGGCGGGGCTTCTACGGCGTCCAGTTCCACCCGGAGGTGAACCACACCCGGCACGGCACGGACATGATCCGCCGCTTCCTCTACGATGTGTGCGGGGCGGCAGGGGATTGGACCATGGAGGACTACCGCCGCACCGCCGTCCGGGCCCTCCAGGAGAAGATTGGGGACGGCAGGGTATTGCTGGCGCTCAGCGGCGGGGTGGACTCGTCGGTGGCGGCAGCCCTGCTGGCGGAGGCGGTGGGGGAGCAGCTCACCTGCGTATTCGTGGATCACGGCCTCATGCGGAAGGACGAGGGCGACCAGGTGGAGCGGGCCTTCTCTCCCTGGGCCATGAACTTTGTCCGGGTGGACGCCGAACAGCGGTTCCTGGACAAGCTGTCCGGGGCGGAGGAACCGGAGCGCAAGCGGAAGATCATCGGCGAGGAGTTCATCCGGGTCTTCGAGGAGGAGGCCAAAAAGGTGGGGGCCGTGGACTTCCTGGCCCAGGGCACCATCTACCCCGACGTCATCGAGTCCGGCGCAGGGGACGCGGTGGTGATCAAGAGCCACCACAACGTGGGCGGCCTGCCCGACTGCGTGGACTTCAAGGAGATCGTGGAGCCCCTGCGCCTGCTGTTCAAGGACGAGGTGCGCCAGCTGGGCCGGGAGCTGGGCCTGCCGGAGTACCTGGTGGCCCGCCAGCCCTTCCCCGGACCGGGGCTGGCCATCCGGGTCATCGGCGAGGTGACACGGGACAAGCTGGCCATGCTCCGGGAGGCGGACGCCATCTTCCGGGAGGAAATGGCAAAGTCCGGCCAGGATCAGTACCTGAGCCAGTTCTTCGCGGCGCTGACTAACATGCGCTCCGTGGGGGTGATGGGCGACGGCCGCACCTATGACTACGCCGTGGCCCTCCGGGCGGTAACCACCGACGACTTCATGACGGCGGACTGGGCCCGCATCCCCTATGACCTGCTGGACCGGGTGAGCGTGCGGATCGTGAACGAGGTGAAGGGCGTCAACCGGGTGCTGTATGATATCACCAGCAAGCCCCCCGGAACGGTGGAATTTGAGTAGAGATATGAACAGGCAAACAGCCGCCCGCAGGATGCCTCCACCGGCTTTCAGGCCGGCGGCGCGAATGCGCCGTAAATTCGGAGCCGCCGCCGCTGGCGGAGAATTGCGCAGGGGCGGCTTTGCCGCCCCGAGCATTGAAATCTCCGAAGGGTGGAGGCGGCCAAAGGCCGCCGGGACCCAAAAAGAAAGACACGCTTTTCAGCGTGTCTTTCTTTTTGGAGCTGGTAATGTGACTCGAACACACGACCTGCTGATTACGAATCAGCTGCTCTACCGACTGAGCTATACCAGCAAGCTGCCCCTTCCGGGGCACTTGCCCATCATACACCAGAACCCCCGCTTTGTCAAGTGTCCCGTTTTCGCTCCATCCCCTTACAGCAGCGGCGCGAACAGCCGCAGCAGATCCCGGAACGTCCGGTGGATCACCGAAATAGACCGGCAGTCCTCCAGCGTCACCAGCAGGCTTTTCGTCTGTGTCTCCAGGAAATCGTCCCGGATATCCGCCACGGAGGGGGTGCCGTACAGCAGCACGCCGTTCTCAAAATGGAGGAACATACTGCGGTAGTCCAGGTTCACCGTCCCCACCGTGGCCCACAGGTCGTCCACCACGAAGTTTTTGGAGTGGATGAACCCCGGCTCGTACTCGAAGATCTGCACCCCCGCTTCCACCAGCTCCTCATAGTAGGAGCGGGTCATCTCGAACACGGTTTTCTTGTCGGGGATGTGGGGCGTGATGATCCGCACGTCCACCCCCGACTTGGCGGCGGTGGTGAGGGCCATAGTCAGCGAGTAGTCGATCACCAGGTACGGCGTGGTGATGTAGACATACCGCTTGGCCCGGTGGATCAGGTGGAGGTACACCGACTGCCCCACCGCCTCGTTATCCCAGGGGCAGTCGTGGTAGGGCTGGACATAGCCCACGGCGCCGCCCCGGGCGGGGGCGGGGCGGAAGGGGGTGAAGTGCTCCTCCTCGCTGTGGGTGAAGTCCCACATGGACAGGAAGGACACCGTCATGGACCACACCGCGTCCCCCTCCAGCCGGATGGCCGAGTCCTTCCAGTGGCCGAACCGCCGCTTCACGTTGATATACTCGTCCGCCATATTGATCCCGCCGGTGAAGGCCACCCGGCCGTCGATGATCATATATTTCCGGTGGTCACGGTTGTTCTGCCGGAGGGACACCACGGGCACAAAGCGGTTGAACACCCGGCACTGGATGCCCAGCTTCTCCAACCGGGCGGGATAGTCCCCCGGCAGGGTGGAGATGGAGCCGATGTCGTCATAGATCACCCGCACCTCCACGCCCTGCCCGGCCTTTTCCCGGGCAATGTCCAGCACCGAGTTCCACAGCTTGCCCTCCTCGATGATGAAATACTCGATGAAGATGTACTTCTCCGCCCCCCGCAGGGCCTCCAGGATGTCGTCGTAGCAGTCGTCCCCCAAGGGGTAGTATTTCGTGCGGGTATTGCCGTAGACAGGGCAGTGGGTGGTTTGCTCCAGATACCGGGCCATACAGCCCGCGTCCTCCCCCATCAGCTCCCCCAGGGAGGCGGAGCGCCCGCACTCGTCCCCTAAATTCCGGCGGATCTTCCGCTCCATGGCCCGCAGCCGCCGCTGGTTGAAGGCGGACAGATGGTTGCCGCCCAGCAGCAGATAGGCCACCGAGCCGAAGGGCATCAGCCCCAGCACGATGATGATCCAGCCGATTTTATAGCCGGGATTGCTCTTGCTGCCCACAATCCACAGGGCGGACAGCACCGACAGGAGGACAAACAGCCACTTCACCCAGCCGAAGCTGGGGCTGTTCCAGAGCACCGTCAGCCCCACCCCGTACAGCACAATCTGGGCCAGGATCAGCACCGCCACAATCCCCAGCCGGTGGAACAGCAGCTTACCAATTTTTCCTAAGAGCTTACGCATAATCTCTCCTTGAGAATCTGTATCTCCGCGATCTGGTTTCTACTTCTCCTTCAGCACCACGTTTTTCTCCCCCAGGGTCTCCCGCAGCTCGTCCAGCAGGGCCTCGTGGTGGAGGCAGTGGGCCTGGAGCTTCCGGCGCTGGTCCGCCAGGTAGACGATGACCGGCCCGTCGCCGGGGAACACGGACAGCAGGGTTTTCAGCCAGGTGAAGCTCTCCCCGCCGTTGGGCAGCTTGATCCACAGCACCTGGTTTTCCCCTGCCGCCGCGGGCCGCGTCCGCTCCCCGGACAGGGGGGTCACCCGGTCCACCATGAGCTGGGGGGCCTTCTCGTCCCGGATGGACACCTTCCCCGTCACCACCACCGGCAGGTTCACCTTCAAATAGGCCCCGCTCTCCGTCAGCGTCCGGGAAAAGCACAGCAGCTCTATGGCCCCCGTGGCGTCCTCCAGCATGACGTAGGCCATCAGGGAGTTGTTCTTGGTGGTCTTGGTGCGCACCGAGGCCACCACCCCCGCCAGCGTCACCCGCTGCCCGTCCCCGTAGGGGGAGGCCCTGCCGTCGTCCTCACCCGTGGCCATCACCGCGGATATGGGCACCGCGCCGAACTGTACCGCCTGCCTGCGGTACTCGTCCATGGGGTGGCCGGACAGGTAGAGCCCCGTGGTCTCCTTCTCCATGGCCATCAGCTCCACCGGGGAGAACTCCGGGATGTCCGGCAGGATCACCGTGGGCACCGTGAACGCGTCCCCGCCCCCGCCGAACAGGTCGAACTGCCCCTCCACGTTCCGCTTCCGGTCCCGGGCGATGGCATCCATCACCTGCTCATGCACCTTCAAGAGCTGGGAGCGCCTGGCCCCCATCCGGTCAAAGCAGCCGGAGCGGATCAGGCTGTCCAGCACCCGCTTATTCAGATCCGCGTCGTACATCCGGGCGCAGAACTCCTGGAAGGAGCGGAAGGGCCCGCCCTTGTCCCGCTCCGCCAGCACCGCGGCGGTGAAGCCCGCCCCCACCCCCTTCAGCGCCGCCAGCCCGAACCGGATGTTCTCCCCGGACACGGTGAAGGCGGTTTCCGACTCGTTGATGTCCGGCGGCAGCAGGGCGATGCCGTTGTCCCGGCACTCGGCGATGTACTCCGCCACCTTGTCCTGGGAGTCCAGCACGGAGGTGAGCAGGGCGGCCATATACTCCCGGGGGTGCCGGCACTTGAACCAGGCCGTCTGGTAGGCCACGATGGCGTAGGCCAGGGAGTGGGACTTGTTGAAGGCGTAGTGGGCGAAGTCGTTGATCTCGTCGTAGATGTATTCCGCCACCGCCGCCGGAATCCCGTTGGCCTCGCAGCCGGGGATGTTCCGCTTGGGGTCGCCGTGGATGAAGGACTGCCGCTCCCGCTGGACGTCCTTCTCCTTCTTTTTGCTCATGGCACGGCGCACCATGTCCGCCTGCCCCAGGGAGTACCCCGCCAGCTTGCGGAAGATCTCAATGACCTGCTCCTGGTAGACAATGCAGCCGTAGGTGTTGGACAGGATGGGCTCCAGCAGGGGGTGCTTGTAGGTCACCTTGGAGGGGTCCTGGGCGCAGGCCAAAAACCGGGGGATGGAGTCCATGGGGCCGGGTCGGTACAGGGCGATGATGGCGCAGATATCCTCAATGCTCTTGGGCTTGAGGCCTATCCCTACGCTGGTCATGCCCTGCGACTCCATCTGAAACACGCCCATGGTCTTTCCCTCGGACAGCATCTGGTATACCGCCATATCGTCGTCCGGGATGTCCTCCAGCCGGAAGCCTGGCGCTGTTTTCCGCACCATCTTCACCGCGTCGTCCAGCACGGTGAGGTTGCGCAGCCCTAAAAAGTCCATCTTGAGAAGCCCCAGCTCCTCAATGGTGGTCATGGTGTACTGGGTGACGGGCTGGCCGTCGTTGGTGGCCAGTGGGACGTACTCGTACACGGGCCGTTTGGTGATCACCACCCCGGCGGCGTGGGTGGAGGCGTTCCGGGGCATCCCCTCGATCTTCCGGGCCATGTCCACCAGCTCTTTCACCCGCTCGTCGCCGTTGTAGAGGTCGGACAAGCCCTTGGACAGCACCAGCGCCTTATCCAAGGTCATTTTCGGGTCAAAGGGCACCTGCTTGGCGATATTGTCCACCTCGGCGTAGGGGAAGTTCAGCACCCGGCCCACGTCCCGGATGGCGGCCTTGGCCTTCATGGTGCCGAAGGTGACGATCTGCACCACATGGTCCTCCCCATACTTCCGGGACACGTAGTCGATGACCTCCTGCCGCCGCCGGATGCAGAAGTCAATGTCAATATCGGGCATGGTCACCCGCTCCGGGTTCAAAAACCGCTCGAAAATCAGGCCGTACTTGATGGGGTCTACATCTGTAATCCTCAGGCAGTAGGCCACCATGGAGCCCGCCCCGGAGCCCCGCCCCGGCCCCACCGGGATCCCCGCCCCCTTGGCGAAGCCGATGAAGTCGGACACGATGAGGAAGTAGTCCACAAACCCCATCTGCCGGATGACCCCCATCTCGTAGGTCAGCCGGCTTTTCAGCTCCTCCCCGCCGTTGGGGTATCGCTGGGCAAAGCCCTTCCAGCACAGCTTCTCGAAATAGGCGTCCCCGTCCGTCTCCCCCGGCGGCAGCTTGAATTCCGGCAGGTGGTACTTGCCGAACTCAAATTCCACATGGCAGGCGTCCACAATCTTCTGGGTGTTGTCAATGGCCTCGGGGCAGTTGGGGAACAGTGAGCGCATCTCCTCCTCGCTCTTGACGTAGAACTCGTCTGTCTCGAACTTCATCCGCCCGGTGTCCTCCACCAGCTTGCCCATCTGAACGCACATCAGCACGTCCTGCATGGCCGCGTCCTCCCGGGTGAGGTAGTGGCAGTCGTTGGTGGCCACCAGGGGGATGCCCGTCTCTTTGCTCAGCCGCAGCATCCCCGCGATCACCGCCTGCTGCTCCGGGAGCTTGTGATCCTGGATCTCCAGATAGTAGCCGTCCTCCCCGAACAGCGCCCGCATCTCCAGGGCGTGGGCCTTCGCCCCCTCGTAGTCCCCATTCCGCAGCCGCCGGGGGATCTCCCCCGCGAGACAGGCGGACAGGGCGATGAGGCCCTTGCTGTGCGCCCGCAGGAGATCCATGTCGATCCGGGGCTTGATATAGAAGCCCTCGGTGTAGGCCATGGACACCATGTAGCTCAGGTTCCGGTAGCCCTCCTCGTTCCGGCACAGCAGCACAAGGTGCCGCGCCGACCCGTCCAGCTCATGCACCCTATCGAACCGGGTGCGGGGGGCCACATAGACCTCGCAGCCGATGACGGGCTTGATCCCCGCGGACTTGCAGGCCCGGTAGAAGTCAATGACGCCGTACATGGCCCCGTGGTCGGTGATGGCCACGGCAGTCTGGCCCAGGGCCTTCACCCGCTCCACCAGGGGGGCGATGCGGCAGGCTCCGTCCAGCAGGGAGTATTCAGTGTGGAGATGCAAATGAGTGAACGCCATCGCGGCCACCTCTGTCTTTCTATGGTATCAAAATCACTTCAGCAAATTGTTCTCGATAAAGGCCAGCCGGAATCCGTCCTTTTTCCGGCTGCAGGGCGGGACGACCTCGGCCCGCCGAACCGCATAAAGGCCCGCCCTGCCGTATGACGCGGCGCGCCGGGTCGTTGCGCCCTACCCGGGCGGCTCTTCCGCCAGCTCCATCAGCTTTCTCATCCGGTGGTTGAACGCCGACTTGCCCACCGGCGGATCGCACAGCGCCCCCAGCTGGGTCAGGTTCAGCTCCGGGTTGTCCCTCCGCAGCCCCGCCGCCTCCTTGAGCTTGTCCGGCAGGGAATCCAGCCGCCCCCCCTGTTCCAGCCGTTCAATGGCGGCAAGCTGCTCCCGGGCCGCCGCCACCGTCTTGTCCAGGTTGGCACTGTCGCAGTTCACCTGCCGGTTCACGCTGCCCCGGAGATCCCGCTCAATCTTGGCCGCCATCACCCCCATGGCCGACACCGGCGCCCCTAAAAAGGTGAGAAAATCCTCGATCTGGTCGGAGTGCTTGAAGTAGATCACCCGGTTCCCCTTGCGATCGGTCTCCTTGGGCTCGAAGTCCGCCTCCCGCAGCAGGGCGGGCAGCTCCCGCCCCGCGTGGTAGTGGGAGGTGGCCAGTTCCAGGTGGTAGCCCTTCATGGGGTCGGTGACTGAGCCCCCCGCCAGGAACGCCCCCCGGAGGAAGGCGGTGCGGCAGTGCTCCTCCTCCAAAACAGCCAGGTTGATGTGGACGTCCCACTCCAAATCGAAGGCGTGGAAGATGGCCTTCAGCTTGTCCGGGTCGTTGATGAGGAAAACCCCCTTGCCGTCCCCCGGCTCGGGCAGCTGGTCGAAGGACAGCTTGAACGCCTTCCGGAACAGGAGGGGCAGGCGCTCCTTCAACGCCGGGGACTCGGTGACGATCCGGGCCTGCCTCCTGTCGAAGGCGGTGCAGAACAGCAGGACGCCGTAAGCCTCCGCCCGGGCACAGCACCGGCTGCTCACCGGCTGGCGGCACAGCTCCTGCTTCACATCGGCGGAAAAGGCCACGGCGATCCCTCCTCACAAGCTTTTTTGCCGCCCGCCCCGGTGGGGCGGGCAGTCAGGGACGTGCAGGAAAGCCCCCGGCCGTCCCTTAAAAAATCTTGGTGTCCGCCCGCTGTTCGTACAGGTCCAGCACCGCCTGGGCCACCTTCACCCCGGAGTGCCGGGCGTAGCCGCACCCCTCGTCCAGCAGGGGACGGCACACCAGCTCCGCTCCCAGCAGCTCCAGCTCCCGGCGGTCGGCCCGCATGGGCTCCGCGTCCTCGGCGGAGTACCGCTCCAGCAGCTCGGGGCCGATGGGGTCGGAATTGCAGAGGCACAAATCCACCAGCCCCGGCCCGCCGTGCTCCAGCAGGGCGGACACGTGATCCTGGGCGGTCATGCCCTCCGTCTCCCCGTCCTGGGTCATGATATTGCAGACGTAAATTTTCAGCGCGGGGCTCTCCTGGATGGCCTCCGAGATCCCGTCCACCAGCAGGTTGGGGATGACGCTGGTGTACAGGCTCCCCGGCCCCAGCAGGATCACCTCCGAGCGCCGAATGGCCTCCACCGCCGCGGGCAGGGCGGGGGTGTGCTCCGGCAGGAGGCGGACATGGTGGATCCGGCAATTCTGTTCCTTCTTGGCGGCGGAGATCTTGGACTCTCCCCGGACGCTGGCCCCATTCTCAAACCCGGCCTCCAGGGTTACGCTGTCGTTGGTGACGGGCAGGATCCGCCCGGAGATGGCCAGCACCTCGCTCATCCGGGCCACCGCCTGGTCGAAGGAGGGGGAGATCCCGTCCAGCGCCGCCAGCAGCAAATTCCCAAACGCCTGCCCCGCTAAGCGCCCGTCGGGGAAGCGGTAGGCCAGCAGCTGCCGCATGAGGGATTCCGTGCCCGCCAGGGCCTCCATGCAGTTGCGGATGTCGCCGGGAGGGGGCATCCCCAGATCCTCCCGCAGCACCCCGGAGCCGCCCCCGTCGTCCGCCACCGTGACGATGGCGGTCAGGTCATCGGTGTATAATTTCAAGCCCCGCAGGATGGCGGACAGACCGTGGCCCCCGCCCAGGGCCGCGATGGCGGGGCCCTTCCGCCGCTTCAATTTTTCCATACTCATGCCCTCGTCATGTCCCGGTGGGTCTCACCGGCCCCGTAGCCCAGGCCCTGGATGTACTCGCACAAGGCGTGGGTCACCGCCACCGAGCGGTGCCGCCCGCCGGTGCAGCCCACGGCGATCACCAGGGCGCTCTTGCCCTCCTCCACGAAATGGGGCAGGAGGAAGTCCATCAGCCCCTTCAAATGCCCCATCAGCTCCTGGGCGGAGGGGCTTTGGAACACGTAGTCCGCCACCCCCTTGTCCAGCCCCGTCTGGGGCCGCAGCTCCGCCACATAGAAGGGGTTGGGCAGGAAGCGCACGTCGAACACCAGGTCGGCCTCCAGGGGGATGCCGTACTTGAAGCCGAAGGAGGTAACGGAGATACTCATCTCGTTCATGGTCTTGCGGTTGGGGGCAAACATATCCAGCACCTGCCCCCGGAGCTTGCGCACCGGCAGGGTGGTGGTGGTGATGATGTAGTCGGCCCGCCGCCGCAGGGGCTCCATGGCCGCCCGCTCCCGCTCCACCGCCTTGGGCAGGCTGCCCGCCTCCCCCATCAGGGGATGGCTGCGCCGGGTCTCCTTGTACCGCTGGATGATGGTCGCGGTGTCCGCGTCCACGAACAGCACCTTATAGCGGAACTCCATGGCCTTCAAGACGTCCATAGCCTGGAACAGCCCGTCGAACTGCTCCCCGGCCCGGATGTCGCACACCATGGCCACCCGCTCGTAGCTGCCCACCCCCGCCAGGCACACCTCGGCGAATTTCGGGATGAGCACCGGGGGCAGGTTGTCCACGCAGAAGTAGCCGCTGTCCTCTAAAATGGACATGACGGTGGACTTGCCCGCACCGGACAGGCCGGACACGATCAGAAATTCCATGGTTCCCCCTCCTTCCCCAGAAAGCGCACCTCCGGCTCCAGGGTGACGCCCGTCCCTTTGAACACCCGCTCCCGCACCTGGGCCATGAGCCGCGCAATATCGTCACAGGAGGCTCCGCCCCGGTTGATGATAAAGCCCGCGTGCTTCTCCGACACCTGGGCCCCGCCCACGGTGAGCCCCTTCAGCCCGCAGCCGTCGATGAGGGCGGCGGCGTAGACGGGCTGTCCGTCCACGGGGGCGGGCCGCTTGAAGGTGCTGCCCGCGCTGGGGTATTCCAGGGGCTGTTTGGACTTCCGGCGCTGGGCCAGATCGTCCATCTTGGCCCGGATTTCGGCGGGGTCGCCGGGTTTCAGGGAGAAACTGGCCCGGACGATAAAATTGTCGTGATCCTGGAATTGGCTGTGCCGGTAGGAGAATTGGGGGTTGACATGCTCCCGGAGGAACCCCTCCGGCGGCAGGGCGTTGGACACCACGCTGGACACCACCTGCCCCAGCTCCCCGCCGTAGGCCCCCGCGTTCATGTACACGCCGCCCCCCACGCTGCCGGGGATGCCGTGGGCGAACTCCAGCCCCGTCAGCCCGCGCTCCAGGGCGAAGGAGGCCAGCCGCGCCAGGGACACGCCGCTGCCCGCCTGGATGGTCTGATGCCCTGGCCACTCCCCCTCCGGGAGGAGTTCCAGCCGGTTCAGGCCGTCGAAGGCCTTGACCACCAGCAGGTCGGCCCCCCCGTCCGACACCAGCAGGTTGGTGCCCTTGCCCATGAAGAAGGGGCGCACCCCGGCCTCCACGGCGGCGGACAGGATGTGCTGTACCTCCTCCTCGGTTTTGGGCAGGGCCAGCAGGGGCACTGGCCCCCCCACCTGAAAGGAGGTGTGGCGGGCCATGGGTTCGTCCCGGCGGAGCTCCAGGGCGGGGGCTTCCGCCCGCAGGCGGTCATACAGGGCGTTCCAGTTCATCATGGGGGCCTCCCGGAAAATGGTTTTGTTTCTGTTAGTTTACCACATTTTTCTCGCCGTGAGAATAGGCTTCATGAAAATTTAAGAAGCGGGGCGGAAGGCCCGCCCCGCTTCTGACGGGGGCCCCACGCGAGCCCAGCGCAGCGGGCCGCGTGGGGAAGAAGGGGCGGACTTTGCCCCGACGAGGTCAGTAGCAGCAGCCCTTGTCCGGGCAGCCGTCCGGCGGCGCGATGGTGTTGGGCGGGAAGAACTCCTCCGTGGGGAACTGCACCTGGCGGAAGATGGCGCAGGGATCCTCCTCCCCGGCCCCGGCGCTGCACTCCTTGGTGGGCATACAGTAGTCGTAGGCGGGGATGAGGAGCTGGCTGTCCCGCTCCAGGCGGATGATGGAGAACTGGCCCAGGGTGACGTACACCCGCCGCCCCTCGCCGCCCATGTTCAGCTCCCCGGGGAAGCAGCCGGCGATGCCGGCGGGCACCTCGGCGGCGTCCCCGCAGGGGCACACCGGCCCCTCGCAGGGGTCGGACAGCCGCATGGACAGGATGATGGGATCCACCGAGTTCACCACGGCGATGGGCAGGTTGGTACTCATCAAATTCTGCTCGTCCAGGTCGTCCACCCGGCTGTTGGAGGAGAACACCTTGGCGCTGCCCTCGCTGCCGAACAGGATGGCCCGCTTGTCGAACACGGCCAGCCCGCAGATGGACACCGGGCGGGCCGCGCCCACAAAGGCGTCGGCGGTGACGCGGTAGAAGTACCGCACGTCCACGGTGAAGTAGCCCCGGTTGAAGCCCACGGGCTCCACATCGATGTACGCGTACAGCAGCTCGGCCTGCCCGGCCTTCAGGCTGATGGCCCGGTCGATGACGGCCTGGGAGCTGGCGGTGGGGTAAAGGCGCAGATCCTCGACGCAGTCCTTGTCGCGGCAGGAGTCAAAGATCTTTCGGGTGTGGATGCACACGGCCTCGCGGATACCGGCGGTATCGCAGACAGGGCCCGGCTCGATGAAATCGGCCATAGTAGTACCTCCCGGTTTTTTGGTTGATGGGAGGGGGACGGGTAGGGCGCTTCCCCTTCCACTCCCATTGTATGCGCCGGGACAAAACGGGTGCGGGGCGGCAGGGGACAGGGGGCCGAACCTGTCAAAACAGGGGATTCGGCCCTTGCCAAACGGCCCCGCTTCCAGTATAATGATGCCAGTGAAAGGATGTGCGGACATGACGAAAAAGATTTTGATCGGAATTGGCGCGGTACTGGGCATAGTCCTGCTGGCTGCCGTGGGGCTGGTGGGGTGGCTCACCGTGACCGAGTACCAGCCCGCCGACGTGGAGGATATCGTAGATGCCCAGGACAGCGGAGCGGCCCGCTCCCTGTCTGCGGGAGACAGCCTGACCATCCTGTCCCAGAACACCGGGTACTGCGGGCTGGGCAGGGATTCCGATTTCTTTATGGACGGCGGTACAGGCGTAAAGCCCGCCAAGGACCAGATCAACACCAACGTCGCCGGCATCGGGGAACAGATCGAGGCAGTCTCGCCGGATATATGCTTCCTCCAGGAGGTGGACAGCGGCTCCGACCGCAGCTATGATGCAAACCAGCGCGCCTACTACTATAGTACGATGCGCGATGGAGCAAAGGGCCCCTGCTATGACGCTTACGCGCTGAATTACTCCTGCAATTTTGTCCCCTTTCCCTGGCCTCCCATCGGAAGGGTACACAGCGGCTTGCAGACCATCAGCACCTTCCCGGTGAAAAATTCCCAGCGCATCGCCCTTCCCTGCCCCTTCTCCTGGCCGGTGTCCACCGCCAACCTGAAGCGGTGCCTGCTGGTGAGCTATGTGCCGCTGGAGGGCTCCGACAAGCAGCTGGTGCTGGTCAACCTCCATTTGGAGGCCTACGACGACGGCGAGGGCAAGGCCGCCCAGACCCAAATGCTGATGGACGTCCTCACCGCCGAATACGAAAAGGGGAACTACGTCATCGCCGGGGGCGACTTCAACCAGACCTTCCCCGGCGCCCTGGACGCCTACCCCATCCAGGACGCGGAGCTTTGGACGCCGGGGGTACTGGAGGACGAGATTCTGCCGGAGGGCTGGCGGTTCGCCTGCGACCTGTCCGTGCCCACCTGCCGCCTGCTGAACCACCCCTACGATCCCGACCCCGCCGGGAACCAGTTCTATGTGATTGACGGCTTCATCCTCTCCCCCAACGTGGGGCTGGACAGCGTGGAGACCCTGGACTGCCAGTTCCAGTACACCGACCACAACCCGGTGTCCCTCCGGGTGACCCTGCTGGACAAATAACAGAGCCCTTGCGGCGTATGCCAACGATTGTGGTTGACATACGCCGCAAATTTTGTATGATAGGAGTAACACACCACAGAAAGCGGGGATTCTACATGACACAGGTTACCCTGGGGCGCACTGGCCTCACCGTCAATAAAAACGGCTTCGGCGCCCTGCCTATCCAGCGCATTACCCGGGACGAGGCCGCGTACCTCCTCCAGAAGGCCCTGGACAACGGCATCGACTTCTTCGACACCGCCCGGGGCTACACCGACAGCGAGGAAAAGATCGGCTATGCCCTGTCCAGCCGCCGCGGCCAATTTATCCTGGCCACCAAGACCCCCTCCAACACCGTCGAGGGCTTCTGGGACGACCTCCACACCAGCCTGAAAAACCTGCGCACCGACTACGTGGACATCCTCCAATTCCACAACCCGGCCTCCTGCCCCAGGCCGGGGGACGGCACCGGGCTGTACGAGGCCATGCTGGAGGCCAAAGCCCAGGGCAAGATCCGCTTCATCGGCCTCACCAACCACCGGCTGGCGGTGGCCCGGGAGGCGCTGGAGTCCGGCCTGTACGACACCATCCAGTTCCCCTTCAGCTACCTGGCCGCCCCGGACGAGATCAGGCTGGTAGAGGACTGCGGGGAGAACAATGTGGGCTTCATCGCCATGAAAGCCCTGTCCGGCGGCCTCATCACCAGCTCCGCCGCGGCCTACGCCTTCCAGGCCCGGTACCCCGGCTCCCTGCCCATCTGGGGCATCCAGCGGGAGCGGGAGCTGGACGAGTTCCTGTCCTACATCGAGAATCCCCCGTCCCTCACGCCGGAGCTCCAGGCGGTCATCGACCACGACAGCCGGGAGCTGGCCGGGGACTTCTGCCGGGGCTGCGGCTACTGCCTGCCCTGTCCCGCCGGGATCGACATCCCCAACTGCGCCCGGATGTCCCTGCTGCTGCGGCGGGCCCCGGCGGACGGCAGCCTCACCCCGGAGTGGCAGGAGAAGATGGCCCGCGTCGACCAGTGCCTCCACTGTAACCAGTGTTCCGGGCGCTGCCCCTACGGGCTGGACACCCCGGAGCTGCTGCGGCGCAATTACGAGGACTACAAGACCTTTTTGAAGTGAGCGGGACGCCCGCCCCTCCCAAATCCTGACAACGATTTTTCTTTTTGGCATCTTGAACATTTCCGCCGTCCATGATAAAATGTGCGTAACTGCTTCGCGCCAATATCGGCTGGTATTGGCGCGGAATTGCCACAAAGAAAGGGTTATTCCATGGAAAACAGCCAGATTTTGCCAGATGAGGGGGGACTGCTCCTCTCCGACTACGTAAAACCCAGCCAGGACGGGCGGGAGAACCTGGAGGCGGACGTACCCGTGGCCGTCTACCGTCTGCTGGAGTACTCCATGCGGGAGGAGCTGGCCCAGCGGCTGGGCCAGGAGGAACAGATCGAGATTTTCCGGGGGGCGGGCTTCCGGGCTGGCACCTTCTTCGCCCGGCACTACCTGGATCTCACCCTGGACTTCTCCGGCTTCACCGCCCAGCTCCAGCGCCGGCTGGAGGAGCTGAAAATCGGCGTGCTCCGGCTGGAGTCGGCGGAGGAGGACACCGGGCGGATCTTCCTCACCATGTCCGAGGACGCGGACTGCTCCGGCCTGCCCATGCTGGGCAGGACCGTCTGCAATTACGACGAGGGCTTCCTGGCCGGGGTGCTGACCGCCTACACCGGGCGGGACTATACCGCCGTGGAGGTCACACCGGCGACCGGGTGTGCCGCTTCCAGGCGGACGTACAGAACAAGGAAGGGTAAGGGACCGAGATGGATCTGCAAAACAACCAAAACGGCCAACAGGGGCAGGTGCCCCAGTCCGGCGGCGCGCTGGGCATTGAGGAGAGCTGCAGGGAGCTGACGCGGTATCTGGGGGACATCCTCTGGGACACGCCCCAGGCCAAGCTGGACAAGAGCCGCCTGGCGGAGCCCTGCCGGGAGCTGGGGGAGGCGCTGGAGTCCTTCCGCGCCCTGGCGGAGGAGCTGGCGGACTACTCCGCCCAGCTGTCCAAGGGCTGCTTGGACATCGACTTCCCCCAGCGGGAGAGCTGCCTGTACGGGGGGCTGAAAAACCTCCACGCAAACCTGAAGCACCTCACCTGGCAGGCGGGGCAGGTGGCCAAGGGGGACTACTCCCAGCATGTGTCCCACCTGGGGGCCTTCTCCGATGCCTTCAACGAGATGACCCGCCAGCTGGACGAGCGCCGCTCCCAGCTGAAGGCGGAGGTCCGCCGGGCCCAGAACCGGGCGGACATCATTGAGAGCTACACCGAGATGCTGGTGGACCTGCTGGACCAGCGGGACGAGTGGCTGCTGGTGGTGGACGAGGAGACCCGGGAGGTGGTCCACTGTAATAAGCGGGGCCAGGAGAACGGGGAGGGCGGCGCGTACTGCGAGAGCTGCAAGCACCGCCTGCCCATCCAGTCCAAGATCCTGGAGTGGGAGCGCACCGAGCGGTACAAGGTGTGGGAGCTGGAGGAGCGGGCCCGGGGGGCCTGCTACCGGATCATCTCCTTCCCCATCGAGTGGCAGGGGCGGCCCTCCTGCGTCCACATCATCATGGACGTGACCAGCGAGAAGATGAACGCCCGGCACCTGAACGCCCAGGTCTACCACGACCTGGACACCGGCATCCGCAACGGCCAGTTCCTGGAGGAGTTCATGGAACAGACCCTCCGGGAAAAGCAGGACGTGACCATGTGCTGCCTGGATCTGGAGGGCGTGGACGAGATCAACCAGACCTACGGCCACAAGGTGGGGGACGCCTATATCCAGAACTTCGTGGAGATCGTCCGCAAGAACTTCCGCAGCGGGGACACCTTCGCCCGCGTCAAAGACGACAAGTTCTGCCTGGTGCTGTCCGGCAACGTGAAGCACCTCATCGAGCGGAAGATGGCGGAGATCCTCACCATCTTCCAGCGGGACGACGACCGGATCTTCTGCCACCGCTGTAACTTCAAGTACAGCATCATCGAGGTGGTGGGGGAGGAGAACACCCAGTCCCTCAAGGAGCTGCTGTCCACCGCCGAGGCGGCCATCCGCCGGAAGAAGCGCAGGCGCACCTCCTCCCTGGATCTGATGGACTGGTGAGCCAGCCCGAAAAAAACGGCGCGAAAGGGCCGCCCCATAGGGGCGGCCTTTCTTTCTATGCCCGATTACCCGTCGGCGGCGCTCCGGCAGTCCGGCCGGTAGAACCGGTTGGAGTTCAGCAGCTTCTCCTGCTGGACGGTGGTGATCTCGCCGGTGATATCCTTAAGGAACACGTAGAACAGCCGGTGCTCCTCCCCGTACTTGGAGGTCTCCAGATGGCCCCAGTCGTCCACCCAGCGGATCTCCCCGTCCTTGCGGATGATCCGGTACTGCACGTAGTCCATGTCCCGGTCGGAGTGCCGGATCTGGTGGGAGATCTCCCACTCCACCCGATCCAGATCCTCCGGGTGCACCAGCCCCCGGAAGGAGTAGCCGATGTGCTCCATCAGCTCCCGCAGGGTCTGGCAGCCGAACAGCTCCATCACCGCCGGGTTGGCGTACAGCATCTTTTCGCCCTCCTCCGCGCTGTAGACAAAGAAGGCGTCCGACATATTGGCCAGGGTGGCCACCATGTTCTCCTGCCGCTTCTGCTGCTCCTCCCGGATCATTCTGTCAATGCTGCGGATGGTGATCACGGCGGTCTTGGGCTTGCCGTTCTCCCGCTCGCTGACGGTGATGGTGGTAACGCACCACTCGTCCGGGCTGTACCGGGTGGCCCGGCGGTAGCGGAGCTCCACCGTGTCCTGGTCCTGGAGGGCCTCCCGCAGATAGTCCAGGGAGAGGAAGCGGCGGATATTGGCCTCGTTGTCCGCGATGATCTTCCCGGTGCCGAAGTGCCGGTCCACCACGGCCTCATAGTTCCCCCGCTCCAGGATCAGATCCCCGTCGGGGTACAGCATCCGGCAGTAGTTCTCCTGGATCTGGAGGTAGTAGACCTCCCGGAAGGCCCGGACAATGCCGCTGAACGCGCCCTCGTAGACCTGGTTGCTGGTCACGTCCCGCAGGATACAGCCCACGTAGCCGTACTCCTGCTGGAACAGGGTGAACTGCAAATAGTGGCCGGACAGGGAGCTGTAGGCGTAGTGCTCCAGCTTGTCCCCCAGGAAGGCCGCCCGGTAGCACTTGTTCAGAATCTGCTTGAAATTGTCCCCGAAGGCCTTGAGGATCAGGTGGCGCAGACGGTTGGCGTCCCCGCCGCACATACGCTCCATCTCGTGGTTGATGTAGACGATGTCGTAGTCGATGGGCTCGCCCTCCGCGTTCAGGGCGATCCGGGACAGGCCGAAGGCGCAGGGCAGGGGGCCGTAGCTATGCTCCAGCTGGGGCAGCAGCATACAGGATTCCCCAGGCGCCACCTTGTCCACCCGCGCCTTCTCCTGGCGCTGCTCCTCCAGGTCGCTGATGTCCACGAGGGAGACCAGGTACATCCGGTGCCCCTCCTTCTCCCGGAGGAAGAACACCCGCATCCGGAGCCACAGCACCCGGCCGTCCACCCGGATATAGTGGACATTGCCCTCCGATCCGGCGGGCCGCCGCTCGTAGGCCCGCTCGAACAGGCCCCGCATCACGGGACGGTCGTCGTCCCGGACGCTGCTCCACATCTTCCGGGACAGGTCGCTGGTACTCAGCGCGTCCAGCCCCGCCATCCGGTAGCCCTGTTCGTTGATCCGGGCGATCTCGAACCGGCCGTTTCCCACGTCCACGTCGTAGACGGCGGCGGCGCCCAGGATGTTGTTCACCATGGTGTCGGTGAACAGGTTGCCGTCCAGGAACTCCCGGGCGTGGAAGCCCTCCACCTGGCGGCAGTGGAGGCCGGTGAAGTCCAGCCGCCGCTCGTCCGCCAGCATGACCTCGAACTGGTCGATGGGCAGGGGCTTGCAGTAGTAATAGCCCTGGACATACTGGCAGCCCATGGAGCGCAGCACATTCTCCTGCTGGAGGTTTTCCACCCCCTCCACGATGATGGGCAGGCCCATGAGACGGGCCATGTTCACGATGGACTCCAGGATGCCGATGCCCTTCTGCTCCTCCCCCTCGCCGATCTCCAGGAAGCGCATATCAATTTTCAGCACGTCCACCGCAATGCTTTTCAGCATATTCAGCGAGGAGTAGCCGCTGCCGAAGTCGTCCATCATCACCAGCAGCCCCGTCTCCCGCAGCCGGTCCACGGTGCTGTTGATGGTGTCATCCTCCTCGGCGTAGGCGCTCTCGGTAATCTCCGCCTTGAGGTACTTGGCGGGCAGGTCGTATTTTTTCAGCAGGTAGCCCAGATAGGCCGGCACGTCCATGGACATGATGTCGATCCGGGAGATGTTGATGGAGACGGGCACCGGGTGGTAGCCCCGGTCCACCCAGCTTCTCAGCCACTGGCACACCCGCTCCCACACCTGCCGGTCCAGCAGGTGGATCATGCCGCTGCGTTCCAGCACGGGGATGAACTTCCCCGGCGGGATCAGGCCCTTGTCCGGGTGCCGCCAGCGCACCAGGGACTCCGCCCCCACCACCTTGCCGGAGAAGATGTCGCACTGGGGCTGGGCAAAGAAGGTGAACTCGTCCCGTTCCAGGGCCTCGGTCACCTCCATCAGCAGGCGCATCTCCTCCTCCAGGTAGCTCTCCATCCCCGGGTTGTAGTAGGAGATCGGATCCCGCGCCGCGGCGCGGGACCGGGCCAGGGTGGCCCGGTCGTGAAAGACCTCCGGGGGCAGCTCCGGGTCGTCGATGGGGCTGACGCCGAACACGGGGAGCACCCCCAGGGCGCTGCCCTGGCTGGTGACGCCCGCCATGATCTCGTCCCACAGGTGCTGGATCAGCTCGTTGCGGAAGGGCATGACAAGACAGAAATTGTCCCCCTCAAAATAGCCGGTGACGCCGCCGTGCTCCTTGCGCAGGGCCTCCATGGCGTCGGCGATATGGCGCAAAAAGCGGTCGCCCATGTCCCGCCCGTGGAATTTATTAA
>CASTQR010000004.1 GCA_949451265.1 uncultured Eubacteriales bacterium
CCCCGTCTCAATACCCCCGGCGGTGGGCTAAAATACAGAAGGAGGGGCAGAAAAAAAGCCCCTGAGAACCTGCATTCACAACCTCAAACGCCGTCTGGGCGGGTCTTTTCCCGCCATACTGCGTTGAATTTTCTTGAAATGCACAAAGTATTCCTGCGAAAATCCGCCTTGTCTGGCGGGAAAATCCTTCGCCCGGACAGCATCTTCGGCTGTGAATACAGGTTCTGAGTACAGAGAGTGGAAACGCTTCCGGAAAAATCCATATTTGTAAATTACAGATAGTATATTTTCCGAATATTCGTCCGTTTTGAAAATTTTATTCATTTTTTTGTTGTCATTTTTCATCAGTTGTGTTATGATTTTCGTAGTGCCCTTTTGGAAGGAGGACGCCCCATGGGATGCGCCGTCATGATCACATCGGGAAAGGGCGGCACGGGGAAAACCTCCCTCACCGCCGGGGTGGCCTCCTGCCTGGCCGCTTTGGGCCAGCGGGTGCTGTGCGTGGACATGGACGTAGGGCTCCGGAACCTGGATCTGGTGCTGGGCCTGTCCGACCAGGCCGTCATGGACTTCTCCGACGTGATGGCCTACCGCTGCCCCCTGCTGTCGGCGGCGGTGGAACAGCCTGAGATCAAGGGGCTTTTCCTGCTCACCGCCCCCCTGGACGGGGACGGGCTGGAGGCGGAGCGGTTCCGGGAGGTTGTGGAGGAGGCCAAGGAGACCTTCGACTATGTGTTCATGGACTCCCCCGCCGGCCTGGGTGCGGGCTTTCAATTGGCGCGGGCGGCCGCCGACCGGGGGATCGTGGTGTCCGCCGTGGACCCCGCCGCCCTGCGGGACGCCCAGCGGGCGGTGGCGGAGCTCCACGACATGGCCCAGCTCCACCTGGTGATGAACCGGGTGCAGCCCCGGCTGATCCGGAAGCTGCGCACCTCCATCGACAACGCCATGGACACGGCGGGCCTGCCCCTGCTGGGGGTGGTGCCGGAGGATCCGGACGTGACCCTGTCCGCCGCCGCCGGGGTGCCGCTGGTGCTGGCCTCCCACAGGCGGGCGGCCCACGCCTACCTGAACATCTCCAAACGAATTTTGGGCCGGCGCGTGCCCCTGCTGCGCATCCGCTGACTTGAAATATCCCCTTGCGATTGTACGCCAACGCAATAGAACCGGACGCAGCGGCAGGGCGTCCGGCACGCCCCGGAAAGGAAGGGTTTCATGAACATCGCGCTGATGAGCCACGACAACAAAAAGGAATTGATGGTCCAGTTCTGCATCGCCTACTGCGGCATCCTGTCCAAGCACACCGTTTGCGCCACCAGCAACACCGGGCGGCAGGTGGCGGAGGCCACCGGACTGCCTGTGCAGCTGTTCCTGGCCCATGCCCAGGGGGGTAGCCAGCAGATCGGCGCCCGGATCGCCTATGACGAGATCGACATGGTGCTGTTCTTCAACGACCCGACCTCCGACGAGCTGGACAAGGACATCCACTACATCAACAACCTGTGCGACCAGCACAACGTCCCCATGGCCACCAACGCCGCCACGGCGGAAATGCTCATACACGGGCTGGCCCGGGGCGACCTGGACTGGCGGGAGATCATCAAGCCCTCCAAGCCGCTGAAGGTGTAAACTTCCCCGGGTGCGGCCCTTCATGCCCTCCCCCCGGAAGGGGGAAGGTGGCACCGCCGAAGGCGGTGACGGATGAGGGTGCGTCCATAAATGTGTAAATAGAAGGAGATCCATCCCATGGCAAAACAGAAGCCCCGGACGCTGTCCGGTTTTATGGAGCTGCTCCCCGCCCGCCAGCAGCAGTTTGAGCGGATGGCCGAGCTGCTCCGGCAGTCTTACGCCCTGTACGGCTTCACGCCGCTGGACACCCCCATCATCGAGGCCAGCGAGGTGCTGCTGGCCAAGGCCGGGGGGGAGACGGAAAAACAGATTTACCGGTTTACCAAGGGGGACAGCGACCTGTCCCTCCGCTTTGATTTGACGGTGCCCCTGGCGAAGTACGTGGCCCTCCACTACGCCGAGCTGTCCTTCCCCTTCCGGCGGTTCCAGATCGGCAAGGTGTACCGGGGGGAGCGGGCCCAGCGGGGGCGGTTCCGGGAATTCTACCAGGCGGATATCGACGTCATCGGGGACGGGAAGCTGGATATCGTCAACGAGGCGGAGATCCCGACCATCATCTGCAAGACCTTTACAGCCCTTGGGCTGGAGCGGTTCCAGATCCGGGTGAACAACCGGAAGATCCTCAGCGGGTTCTACGCCATGCTGGGGCTGGCGGACCAGGCCGGGGACATCATGCGGGTGGTGGACAAGCTGCCCAAGATCGGCCCGGACAAGGTGCGGGGACTGCTCACCGGCGGGGAGCTGGCCCTCACCGGGGATCAGGCGGACCAGATTCTGAAGTTCATCTCCATTACCGGCGGTAAATATGAGGTGCTCCGCGCCCTGGAGGAGTACCGGGGGCGGAATGAGGTCTTTGACCAGGGGCTGGACGAGCTGGCTGCCGTGGTGAAGTACCTGGGCTCGTTCGGGGTGCCGGAGGACAAGTTCGCGGTGGATCTCACCATCGCCCGGGGGCTGGACTACTACACGGGCACGGTGTATGAGACGTTTATGCTGGACCACCCGGAGATCGGCTCCGTCTGCTCCGGGGGACGGTATGACAACTTAGCGGAATATTACACGGACAAACAACTCCCCGGCGTGGGGATTTCCATTGGGCTCACCCGGCTGTTCTACGTGCTGGAGGAGCAGGGGTATTTGAACGACGGCATGGCGACCGCCCCGGCGGACGCCCTGGTGCTGCCCATGACGGACGACCTCTCCCCCGCCATCGCCCTGGCCACCCGGCTGCGGGAGGCGGGGGTGCGCACCCAGCTCTACACGGAGCAGAAGAAGTTCAAGCAGAAGATGAGCTATGCCGACAAGCTGGGTGTTCCCTACCTCCTGTTGTTGGGGGAGGATGAAATTACCCAGGGTAAAGTGTCCCTGAAGGATATGGCCTCCGGGGCCCAGGAGCTGGTGGGGGCGGACGAGGCCGCCGGGAAGATTCTGGCGGGGCTGGCGGCAGTTCGTTCCGCCGCCCCCATCAAAGAGCCGGAGCAGGGCTGAGCGCATAGCATCTTCAACAATGGACTTCGGAGCTATGGCTCACCATACAAAGAGTAAAATATAGTTATAATATTACGTTTTGGAGATGATTCCAATGGTTCAATCACGCACCCATACCTGCAACAACCTGCGGATGGAACACGTGGGCCAGCAGGTCAAGCTGGCGGGCTGGATGGAGAACGTCCGGGAGGTGGGCCAGAACCTGGCCTTTGTGGTGCTCCGGGATTTCTACGGCACCACCCAGATCGTCATCGAGACCGAGGATATGATGGCCGCCGTCAAGGGGCTGAACAAGGAGTCCACCATCTCGGTGGAGGGTACCGTCCGGGAACGGGACAGCAAGAACCCCAAGCTGCCCACGGGCGACATTGAGGTGGTGCCCAGCAAGATCGAGGTGCTGGGCCGCTGCCAGCACAACGAGCTGCCCTTCCAGATCAACCGCTCCCGGGAGGCGGACGAGACCCAGCGGCTGAAATACCGCTACCTGGATCTCCGCAACCCGGAGGTGAAGAACAACATCATCCTGCGGTGCCAGGTGGTGGCGGCTTTGCGGGCCGCCATGCTGGACGAGGGGTTTTTGGAGATCACCACCCCGATCCTGACCGCCTCCTCCCCCGAAGGGGCCCGGGACTACCTGGTGCCCTCCCGGAAGCACCCCGGCAAGTTCTACGCCCTGCCCCAGGCCCCCCAGCAGTTCAAGCAGCTGCTGATGGCCTCCGGCTTTGACAAGTACTTCCAGATCGCCCCCTGCTTCCGGGACGAGGACGCCCGGGGGGACCGCTCCCCCGGCGAGTTCTACCAGCTGGATATGGAGATGGCCTTCGCCACCCAGGAGGACGTGTTCGCCGTGCTGGAGCGGGTGCTGCCGCCCATCTTCGCCAAGTACGGGAAGTATGATACCGCGTCGGAAGCGCCCTTTATGCGCATCCCCTATCTGGAGGCCATGGACAGGTACGGCACCGACAAGCCGGATCTGCGGATCGATTTGACCCTCACCGATGCCACCGAGCTGCTGGCGGGGTGCGGGTTCCCGCCCTTTGAGCACCAGACCGTGAAGGCCATCGTGGTGACGGACTTCCAGGGCACCCGGAAGCAGATTGACGGGCTGTGCAATGAGGTGGAGGTGCAGTCCGGCAGCAAGGCGTATTGGTTCCGGTACGACGAGAACCGGGAGATCGTGGGCGGCATCGCCAAGTTCGTCCAGCCCATCAAGGAGCAAGTGGTGGAGGCCCTGGGCCTCACGCCGGGGTGCTTCGTGGGCCTCACCGCCGGGAAGCTGCTGGCGGCGCAAAAGACGGCGGGCGTCCTGCGGAACAAGCTGGGGGCCTTCTGCCCCGGCCATATGGACGTGGAGCGGTACGAGTTCTGCTGGATCGTGGACTTCCCCATGTACGAGATCGGGGAGGAGAGCGGCGAGCTGGAATTCTGCCACAACCCGTTCTCCATGCCCTCCGGCGGGCTGGACACCATTGAGAAGGCCATCAAGGGCGAGCTCGACCCCCTGAGCATCACCGCCGACCAGTACGACCTGGTGTGCAACGGGGTGGAGCTGTCCTCCGGGGCGGTGCGGAACCACGACCCGGAGATCATGATCAAGGCCTTCTGGATGGTGGGCCTGGGCGAGGAGGACGTGAAGGCCAAGTTCCCCGCCATGTATAACGCTTTTACCTACGGCGCGCCCCCCCACGCGGGCATCGCCCCGGGGGTGGACCGGATGGTGATGCTGCTGGCCGGGGAGGACTCCATCCGGGAGATCATCCCCTTCCCCATGAACAAGAACGCCCAGGACGTGATGATGGGGGCGCCGTCCTTTGTGGAGCAAAAGCAGCTGGACGAGTTGAACATTGCCGTCACAGCGAAGGAAGAAGAATAAGAAGCTGTACCGATAGCCGAAGTATTCAGATTTGCGAGACAAAATCGCCGCTGGCAAGGCGAAAAATCGCAGGAATACTTTGTGTATTTCAAGATTTTTCAACGCAGCCAGCGGCAATTTGGACCGCAAAGCTGGGTGCTAAGGCTATTGGTACAGCTTCTAAGCCCCAGGACACAGGAAGGCCCCCCGCCGCGCGGCGGGGGGCCTTTTGCGTCTGGTTACGCGTTTCGTCCGTCGGCGTTGATGACCTGCTTCAGATCCGAGCCCATGGCCGCCTTCCAGCCGGCGGCGAAGGCGGATCGGATCAGCTCAAACAGAGCCTCGTTGACCGTTTCGCACCGCTCGTCGTCCAGAAATTTGGACAGCGCTTGATCGTATTCAAGTTCATTCATTTTTCTCACCTCTATGGGTAAGATAATATACTACTTGAGGCGAAATGTCAATACTGCATGACACTTAGTGGTATTCTTCTAATGGGTGATAGGATGAAACCTCTAAAAGACAAGATAAGCATAACGATTGACCAACCGACATTGGAGAAGCTGAGAATATTAGCTGAATCCCAGGATCGTTCTTTATCAAGCTATATCAACCTTGTTTTGCGGGATCATCTGACCCAGCTGGACAAAGCACAGGAATAGAAAAGGAGCGCCGTAGCAGCCGGCGCTCCTTTTCTTGTGCCTTTTTGCGTGTTTTAATCTCCCCGCGCGGCTCACTTTAATTTCTGCCACTCGCCCACCGCCAGCTCGTCGCAGCGGTTGTTGAAGGGGTTGTCCGCGTGGCCCTTCACCCAGTGGAGGTTGACGGTGTGGATGGCGCACAGCTCCAGCAGGCGCTCCCACAGGTCGGGGTTCAGGGCGGGCTTCTTGTCGGACTTGATCCAGCCCCGGGCCTTCCAGCCCTTGGCCCAGCCCTTTTCCAGGGCGTCGATGACGTATTTGGAATCGGAGTAGAGCTCTACCACGCAGGGCGCCTTGAGGGCCTCCAGGCCCCGGATCACGGCGGTGAGCTCCATGCGGTTGTTGGTGGTTTTGGCCTCGCCGCCGCTGAGCTCCCGCCTGTGCTCCCCGAACAGGAGGATGGCCCCCCAGCCGCCGGGGCCGGGGTTGCCGGAGCAGGCGCCGTCGGTGTATAAGGTTACGGTTTTCATCATTGAGTCCCTTTCCATCGCCGCGCCAAGCCTTCCCCCCTCAGGGGGGAAGGCTTTTTGCGCTCATTCTTCCGCTTTGGTTTCAGGTGCTTCCGGCTCGTCCTCCGCCGGCTCCTTCTCCGCCAGGGACAGGGCGATCACCCGGTCGCCCTCCTCTTTGAACCGCATCACAATGACGCCCTGGCTGGCCCGCCCGCAGGAGCGGATCTCGTCCACATCCATGCGGATGATGGTGCCCGACTGGGTGACCAGCAGCAGATCCTCCGTGCCGTCCACCACCTTGACCCCCACCACCGGGCCGGTCTTTTCACTCAGGCCGTAGTTCTTGATGCCGTAGGCCCCCCGGTCGGTGATCCGGTAGTCCTCCACCGGGGAACGCTTGCCGTAGCCGTTCTCCGTGATGGTGAGCACCGCCTTGCCCGGCTTGGCACGGGCGGCGGCCACCACGTAGTCCCCCTCCCGCAGCTTGATGCCCCGGACGCCCATGGAGTTCCGGCCCGTGACCCGGATTTTCTCCTCCGGGAAGCAGGCGGCCATGCCGTTGTGGGTGGCGATGAGCAGGGTTTGCTTCCCGTCCGTCTCCCGCACCTCGATGAGCTCGTCCCCCTCCTCCAGCAGGATCACCCGCAGGCCGTTGTTGCGGAGGTTCTTCAGGGCGGCGGCGTTCAGCCGCTTCACCGTGCCCCGGCGGGTGAACATGGTGAGGTAGCGGGGGTTTTCCCCCTCGCTGATGTCCCGGGTGTGGATCATCACCGCCACCTTCTCCCCCGGATCCACCTGGATCACATTGACGATGTTGGTGCCCTTGGCGGTGCGGCCCGCCTCCGGGATCTGGTAGCCCTTCTTGCGGAATACCCGGCCCTTGTCAGTAAAGAACAGGATATAGTCGTGGGTGGAGGCGGTGAACACCGTGTTCACGTAGTCCTCCTCCCGGGCTGTCATGCCCTTGCGGCCCACGCCCCCCTTGCCCTGGGCGGCGTACTCGCTGGCGGAGGTGCGCTTGATATAGCCGTTGGCCGTCATGGTAAAGACGGACTGCTCCTCCTCGATCAAATCCTCGATGTCGATGTCGTTCTCCGCGAAGCCGATCTCGGTCTTGCGGTCGTCGCCGTACTTGTCCCGGATCTCGATGAGCTCGTCCTTGAGCACGCCCCGGAGCTTGCCCTCGTCGTCCAGCAGGGAGTTGAAGTAGGCGATCCGCTCCTCCAGCTCCTTGTACTCCGCCTCCAGCTTCTCCCGGTTCAGGCCCTGGAGGGCGATCATGCGCATATCGCAGATGGCCTGGGCCTGGACATCGTCCAGACTGAACCGCTCCATCAGCCGCTCCTTGGCGTTGTCGTAGCTGGAGCGGATGATTTTGATAACCTCGTCGATATTGTCCTGGGCGATGAGCAGCCCCTCCAACAGGTGGGCCCGCTCCTGGGCCTTTTTCAGGTCGAAGCGGGTGCGCCGGGTCAGCACTTTCTCCTGGAACGCGATATACTCGTCCAGGATCTGCCGCAGGGTGAGGATCTTAGGCTGCTTCTGATTGTCCACCAGGGCCAGCAGGATCACGCCGAAGGTGATCTGCATCTGGGTCTGGGCAAAGAGGCGGTTCAGCGTCACCTGGGGGTTGGCGTCCTTCTTCAGCTCGATGACGATCCGCATCCCCTTCTTGCCGTCGGACTCGTCCCGCAGGGCGGACACGCCCTCCAGCCGCTTGTCCTTCACCTGGTCGGCGATGTTCTCCACCAGCCGGGACTTGTTCACCTGGTAGGGCAGCTCGGTGACGATGATCCGGGTGCGGCCCTGGCCGAACTCCTCCATCTCGGTGCGGGCCCGGACCTGGATGCGGCCCCGCCCGGTGGCGTAGGCCGCCCGAATGCCGGATCGGCCCAGGATGATCCCCTTTGTGGGGAAGTCGGGGCCCTTGATGTGCTCCATGAGGTCGTCCAGGGTGGCGTCGGGCTTGTCCAGCACGCAGATCACCGCGTCAATGACCTCCCGGAGATTGTGGGGGGGGATGTTGGTGGTCATGCCCACGGCGATGCCCGATGAGCCGTTCACCAGCAGGTTGGGGAAGCGGCTGGGCAGGACGCGGGGCTCCTTCTGGCTCTCGTCAAAGTTGGGATCCCAGTCCACCGTGTCCTTGTCAATGTCCCGGAGCATCTCGTTGGCCAGCTTGGACATACGGGCCTCGGTGTAACGGTAGGCCGCCGGGGGGTCGCCGTCCACGGAGCCAAAGTTGCCGTGGCCGTCCACCAGCATATAGCGCATGGAGAAGTCCTGGGCCAGCCGCACCAGGGCGTCGTACACGGACTGGTCGCCGTGGGGGTGGTACTTGCCCAGCACCTCGCCCACGCAGGTGGCGGACTTCTTGAAGGGCTTGTCCGAGGTGAGGCCGGTGTCGTACATGGAGTAGAGGATCCGGCGGTGGACGGGCTTCAGCCCGTCCCGCACATCAGGGAGGGCACGGCCCTTGATCACCGACATGGCGTACTCAATGTACGCGCTCTCCATCTCGTGCTCCAGGTTGATGTTGACGATCTTTTGGTTGGGAAAGCTGATATCCCTGGTCATATACTCGTCGTTTTTTGCCATTTAGTTAGGTCCTCCTGTCACGCTGCGCCTGTTCGCGGCGGCTCCGCGCTTCTCAATAGTCCAGGTTCACGGCCTTGAAGGCGTTGCGCTCGATATACTCCCGGCGGGGCTCCACCTTCTCGCCCATGAGCAGGTTGAAGATGGCGTCCGCCTTCACCGCGTCCTCCATGGTGATCCGCTTCAGGGTGCGGCGCTCCGGGTCCATGGTGGTCTCCCACAGCTCCTCATAGTCCATCTCGCCCAGGCCCTTGAACCGGCTGATGTCCACCTTCACGTTGGGGTTGCCGCCCCGCAGCTCCTTGGAGATGGCATCCCGCTCCTCCTCGGAGAAGGCCACCCGCACCTGCTTGCCCCGCACCAGCTTGAACAGGGGGGGCACGGCGGCGTACACGTAGCCCCGCTCAATGAGGGGGCGCATAAACCGGAAGAAGAAGGTGAGCAGCAGGGTGCGGATATGGGAGCCGTCCACATCGGCATCCGCCATGATGATCACCTTGTGGTAGCGCAGCTTGGTCTCGTCGAAGTCCTCGCCCAGCCCCGCGCCCAGGGCGGTGATCACGGGCTGGAGCTTGTCGTTGCCGTAGATCTTGTCCGCGCGGGCCTTCTCCACGTTCAGCATCTTCCCCCACAGGGGCAGGATGGCCTGGAACCGGGAGTCCCGGCCCTGCTTGGCGGAGCCCCCTGCGGAATCGCCCTCGACGATGTAGATCTCGGTGAGGGCCGGATCCCGCTCATTGCAGTCGGACAGCTTGCCGGGGAGGGTGGAGCCCTCCAGGGCGTTCTTCCGGCGGATGTTCTCCCTGGCCTTCCGGGCGGCCTCCCGGGCCCGGTTGGCCATCAGCGCTTTTTCCAGGATGGCCTTGCCCACGGCGGGGTTTTCCTCCAAAAACTGCTCCAGCTTGTCGGACACCACGTTATTCACCAGGGTGCGCATCTCGGAATTGCCCAGCTTGGCCTTGGTCTGGCCCTCGAACTGGGCCTCGGTGAGCTTCACGGAGATCACGCAGGTCAGGCCCTCCCGGCAGTCGTCGCCGGACACCTTCTCCTCCCCCTTGAAGATACCCGCCTTTTTGCCGTAGGCGTTGAGCACGGTGGTGAGGGCCCGCTTCAGCCCCTCCTCGTGCATACCGCCCTCCGGGGTGTGGACGTTGTTGGCAAAGGACACGATGATCTCGCTGAAGCTGTCCTCGCTGTACTGCATGGCGATCTCGGCCATGGAATCCTCTTTGGCGCCGGACATATAGATCACGCTGTCATGGAGGGGGGTTTTGTTCTCATTGATGAAGGCGACGAACTCCCGGATTCCGCCCTGGTAGCACATATCCTCCTCCTGCTCCCGGCCCGGGCGGCGGTCGGCCATGAGGATGCGCACCCCGGCGTTGAGGAACGCCTGCTCCCGCATACGGCGGTGAAGGGTTTCATAGTCGTACACCGTGTCGTCAAACATCTCGGGGTCGGGCTTGAACACCACCTCGGTGCCGGTCCGGTCGGTGGTGCCAATGACGGTCATCTCCTGGGTCATATTGCCCCGGGAGAACTTCACCTCGTAGATCCGCCCGTTCTTGTGAACCCGCACCTCCATCCACTCGCTGAGGGCGTTGACCACGCTGCCGCCCACCCCGTGGAGGCCGCCGGACACCTTATACCCGCCGCCGCCGAACTTGCCCCCGGCGTGGAGGACGGTATACACCACCTCCAGGGCGGGCCGGCCCGTCTGGGCCTGGATGTCCACGGGGACGCCCCGGCCATTATCCGTGACCTTGATCACGTCCCCCTCCAGGATTTCCACCGTGATATAGTCGCAGTACCCCGCCAGCGCCTCGTCAATGGCGTTGTCCACGATCTCATACACCAGGTGGTGCAGGCCGGAGCTGGACGTGGAGCCGATATACATTCCGGGGCGCTTGCGCACCGCCTCCAGCCCCTCCAGCACCTGGATCTCCGACGCGCCGTACTCGTGGTCGGTCTGGGTGGTGTTCAGTTCGTTCAATTCGTTGTGTTCTTCAGCCATGATGTTCCTCCGCAAATCTGTGCTTCTGTTTCGCCGGGCCGGTCTCAGTCCACGCCGCACCCGTCGTCGTCAAAGTCAAAGTCCTCCCCCTCCAGGTGGGACGGCCCGTCGTCCTGGCCCAGCAGCTCGGTGGCCCGCATACGGCGGCGGTTCTTGGCCTCCTCCACGTTCTGGTGGATGAGCTCCTTCACCTGCCGGGGGTTTTTCACGTTTTTCAAATCCAGGTGGGGCATACTCTTGTCCGACGAGTGGACGCACACCGTCCCCACCCCGAAGATCCGCTGTCCCAGCCGCATGGTCAGCTCCAGGTCCTGCACCCGGTAGAGCAGCACCTCGTCGGATTTCAAGTTGAGGAAGCCCGTCTCGCAGAACAGCCGGTCCTCGCTCAAAGCGTACCGGGTGAAGGACAGGGGCAGCCCCAGGCGGCGCTTGCGGTCCTTCCACAGGTATTCGGTGGATCCCATTGAAAAGCCTCCTTCTCTCGTTTCCTATATGGGCAGCTCCCGCCCCGCCCGGGCGGACAGCGCCGCCGGGGACAGGGGGGTGAGGTAGACGACAGGGCCGCCGTCCCGGCCCTGGACCAGCACGAAGGAGCGGGGGAGGTCGTCGCCCAGGGGGGTCACGCGGCCCTCCTGTTCCATGTGCTCCAAAAAGCGGCGGGTGCGGAAGGACCAGGTGGTATTGTCTAAATCAAAAATGCCGATCACGTCCCGGTGGGGCACCATGACGTTTTGGCCTAAATGGAGGTACATCCTCCAAGACCTCCTTTTTCCCTCGCGGGGGAAGGTGGCATCGCCTCAGACGATGACGGATGAGGGCGCCCCTGTGTTTTTTCAGCCTCCTACGCCGGGAACAGTGTGCCGTCCTTGACACGGAACGCTTTACCTTCCCGGAGGCGGGCCAGCTTCTCCTCCTCGCAGCAGGTGATGAACACCTGCCCGGAGGTGATGCGGTTCAGCACAAACTCCTGCCGCCGCAGATCCAATTCGCTGAGCACATCGTCCAGCAGGAGAACAGGCCACTCCCCCCCGTCCTCATGGAAGATATCCCTTGCCGCCAGCTTGAGGGCCAGCGCCGCCGTCCTGGTCTGGCCCTGGGAAGCGTAGGATTTGGCGGGGGCGCCGTCAATCTCCACCGCCAGCTCGTCCTTGTGGGGGCCGGACAGGCAGGCGCGGGCGGCGATCTCCGCCTCCCGGTGGCGCTCCTGGTGGGCCAGGAGCTGGGGCAGGATGGCCTTGGGCGCTGCCTCCGGGTCGGTGACGGTGGACACCGTCTCATACCGCAGGGCCAGGGCTTCCCTCCCCCCGGAACAGTCCTTATGAATCTCCGGGGCGATGGCCCGCAGCTTGCGGACGAAGTGGGCCCGGTAGTGGACGATGACCGCCCCGCACTGGGCCATCCGCAGGGAGAAGTCGTCCAGGGTGTCCAGCAGGGCGGGGTGCTCGCCGGCGTCCTTCAGAATCCGGGTCTTGTGCTGGTAGAGCCGCTTGTACTCCGCCAGGGCCTGGGCGTACCGGGGCCGGAGCTGGCAGATGCAGCTGTCCAGGAACCGCCGCCGGGCCTCCGCCCCCTCCCGGATCAGATACAGATCCTCCGGGCAGAACAGCACCGTCCGCAGCAGGCCGCACAGCTCCCCCGCCGTTGTCAGGCGCACGCCGTTGCAGCGGAGCTGCCGCCGCCGGCCCCGGTGAAGGTCGGCCTCCAGCACCAGCGCCCTGCCGTGGGCGGACACCTCCCCTTTCAGAAAGGCGTGATCCACCCCGTGGCGGATGAGCTCCCGGTCGTACCGGGCCCGGTGGGACGCGGCGGAGGACAGGTAGGCGATGGCCTCCAGCAGGTTGGTCTTGCCCTGGGCGTTCTCCCCGGCGATGACATTCACGCCGGGGTGGAAGTCCGCCTCCCCGTGGACGTAGCTCCGGAAGAAGTCCAGGATGATCCGGTCTACCGTCATTCCACCAGGTAGGCGGCGCCGTCCAGCTCCGCCCGGTCGCCGGGGTAGAGCTTTTTGCCCCGCATCGTACAAACCTCGCCGTTCACCCTGACCTCCCCCTGCTGTATGAGCAGCTTGGCCTCCCCCCCGGTGCCCACCGCCCCGGCGAACTTCAGCAGGTCCTGTAAGCGGATAAAGGGGGTTTCAATTTTGATCTTCTCCTCCATAGCAATCATTCACCAGCCCGCAGACGGACGGGCAGCACCATATACAGGAAATTGTCCTCCTCCCCCTCCAGGGGCAGCACCAGGCAGGGGGACGTGGGGGTGCTCAGCTCCAGCCGCACCCGCTGGGCGGGGGCCGCCTTCACCGCGTCCATGAGGAAGCGGTTGTTAAAGCCGATCTCCAGCCCTTTGCCGTCCCCGGCAATGGGGCAGCGGTCGAAGGCGGCGCCAATGGCGGTCTTGGAGGTGATGGACAGGGAGCCGTCCTCAAACTTGCAGCGCAGGGGGCTTTTCAGCTTCTCGTTGATGATCAGGGACGCCCGGTCGATGGAGCGCTGGAGGTCAGCGGTGTCCGCCTCCAGGACAATGCCGTTGTTGCGGGGGATGGTCTGGCGGTAGTTCAAAAACTCCCCCTCCAGCCGCCGGGCCACCAGCAAGGTGTCCCCGATGGAAAACATGACATGCCGGTCCCCCACGTGGACAACCACCACCTCGTCGGAGTCGGCGCAGATCTTTTCCACCTCCCCCAGGGCGGCCCCTGGCACCACGAAGGACAGCCCGCCGGGCGCCAGCTGGTTCATCAGCTTCCCCCGGCGCAGGGCCAGCCGGTAGCCGTCCACCGCCACCATGGTGAGCTTGTCTCCCTCCGTCTCAAAGAGGGCCCCGGTGTGGATGGGCCGGCTCTCGTTGTCGCTGACGGCAAAGATGGTCTGCCCGATCATGGAGCGCAGCTCCCCCTGGGTCACCGCCATATTGCTCCCCTCCCGGACGGAGGGAAGCTCCGGGAAATCCTCGTCGCTGCTGCCCTTGATGTCAAAGGAGGTGGGCCCGCACTGGATATGGACGGACAGGTCCGCCCCGGCGGACAGGGACACCGCGTCGTCCGGCATCCGCCGCAGGATCTCCCCCAGCAGGCGGGCGGACAGCACAATGGCCCCCGGCTCGGTGATATCGGCCTCCACCTGGGTGATAATCCCGGTCTCCAGGTTGTAGCCGCTGATCCGCAGGTAATCCTCCTCCGCCTCCATCAGCACCCCCTCCAGGGCCTGGATGGTGCTTTTGGCGGCCACTACCCGCCCGGCGGTGGTGACGGCGCTTTGCAGGATCGCCTTCTCGCAGGAAAATTTCATGAGAAACATCCTTTCTCCCTCTCTCCGCAAGGGAGGGAAGGTTTTAAAATTCGTAGTAGATCATAGGGGCTGCGGAACCTGTGGAAAACTCCCGAACCCCGTCTCTTTTCAGGGTCTCAGTCCTCCACAGCGCCCCGCACAAAACCTCCACAGCTTCCACAGCCCAGGCCGACGCGATTTAACCCTCCACACACTTCCACACCACAGCCCACAATCCTGTGGAAGTATGCGGTGAAAAAAAAGCAGGCAGTATGCGCCCCGGCTTTTCCCCGGCAGAGCTACGGAGCGCGGCCCTAAGCCCTCCCCCCCTTTGGGGGAAGGCTTTCACGGGGCGAAACCCCTAATAGGCCGAATTCACCGCGTTGGTGATATCCCGGATAATCTCCGACAGCTCCGGCTGTGCCTTCATCATCTTCTCCACCCGGTTGATGGAGTTCAGCACCGTGGAATGGTGCCGGCCCCCGAAGCACTGCCCGATCTCCGCCAGGGACAGCTGGGTCATCTCCCGGATGATGTACATGGCCACGTTCCGGGCGGTGCTGATCTCCTTGTTCTGGCTCTGCCCGGTGATGGCGGCCCCGTCCAGCTCGTAGAACCGGGCCACCTCCTGGATGATGGTATCCGCCGAGGGCAGGAAGTTCTCCTTGGCCCGGAGGATGTCCCGCACCGCCCGCACCGTAGTCTCCACGTCCACCTGGGCGCCCATCAGCTCCTGGAAGGCCATGATCTTGTTGACCACGCCCTCGATCTGCCGCACGTTGGAGGTGATGTTCTCCGCCACGTAGGACAGCACCGGGTCGGGCAGGGAGATCCCCCGCTCCACCGCCTTGTTTTTCAGCAGGGCCACCCGGGTCTCGTAGTCCGGGGGCTGGATGTCGGCGGGGAGGCCCTGCTCGAACCGGGTTCTCAGCCGCTGCTCCAGCCGGAGCATCTCGTGGGGGGGCCGGTCGGAGGTAAAGACGATCTGCTTCTTCTGCTCGTACAGGGTGTTGAAGGTGTGGAACAGCTCCTCCTCGCTGGAGTCCTTCCCGGCGATAAACTGCACGTCGTCCATGAGGAACAGGTCCACGTTCCGGTACTTGTCCCGGAAGCCCTGCATATCAATGCCCCGGCGCAGATTGCCGATGAGCTCGTTCACGAAGTCCTCGCTCTGGACGTACAGGATCCGCCACGCGGGCTGGTTGGCGTGGACCTGGTTGGCGATGGCGTGGAGCAGGTGGGTCTTGCCCAGCCCCGACTGCCCGTAGATGAACAGGGGGTTGTAGGCCCCCCCCGGCTCGTCCGCTACGTTTTTCGCGGCGGTGTAGGCGAACCGGTTGGTGGAGCCCACCACAAACCGCTCAAAGGTGTAGCGCTCCGCGCCGTTCCCCCCGGCGGGGGCGGAGGCGGCCTCCCGGGCCAGGTAGGCGTCCCGCTCCTCGGGCAGCAGCAGGGCGCAGTCCACGTCGAAGGCGAACAGCTCCAGCAGGTTGGCCTCGATGAGGGACAGGAACCGGGTGCGGATGATGTTCCGCTTGAAGTCGGTGGGGACGCACAGCACCAGCCGGGTGTCCTCCAGGGCCACCGCCTCCACATCCCCGAACCAGGTCTCAATGGCCACGTCGGACATGGCCACAGCCATCATCGTCTTAATTTTTTCCCACACATCGGCGGCGGATTTCATAGGGCGGGGCCTCCTCTAAGAACATAACCGAAACATAAGGTGCTAACTGATATATTATACCAGAAACAGGGGGACAGTACAAGCATTTCAGCTCAATTCTTTTTTATAATGTAGGGCCGGGATGACCCCGGCTGTTACATGGTATGGATCAAGCCCTCCCCCACAGGGGGAAGGCTTAACAGACAGGCGGTTCCGACATGTCCACCGGAACCGCCCTGATGAAACCTATTGGAACAGCCCCGCCTGAAAGTCCGCCGCGGCCCGCTTGTCCGCCGCCACGTCCTCCCAGCGGTCCAGGTACTCCTTCGCGTACTTGGGGTTGTTCAGCCGGACGATCTTCCGGCGTTCCGGATCCACCAGCTTGGTGATCCCCCCCGCCCCCAGGGACAGCACGCTTTGCAGCTCCTCCATCATCACGATATTATAGGCGCACACCGCCCCCGGCTTGGCCCACCCCACGTTTTCAAAGGAGCCGGACATATACTTCTGCCGGTACAGGTAATAGGGGGCGTACCCCGCCCCCCGCAGCCGCTCCGCCGCCAGGGCCAGCATGGCCTCCACGTCCCCCGCCGGGGGCAGGGCGCCCCCCTCCTCCGTGAGCCGGGAGCCCTTTTTCAGCGCCAGGGTGTGGACGGTGACGTTTTCCGGCCCCATAGCCAGCACCCGGCCCAGGGTGTCCCCGAAGCCCTCCACCGTGTCCGCGGGCAGGCCCGCGATGAGATCCATGTTTACCAGCCCGCCGAACCGCTCCTTTGCCAGGGCCATGGCCTGCTCAATCTGGGCGGCGGTGTGGGCCCGGCCCATGGCCCGCAGCACCCGGTCGTCCATGGACTGGGGGTTGATGGAGATCCGCCGGATCCCGTGGGCGCGCAGCACGTCCAGCTTGTCTGCCGTGATGGTGTCGGGCCGCCCCGCCTCCACGGTGAACTCGGTACAGCCCTCCATGGGAAGAAAGCCTTCCACAGCGGCCAGGATTTTGTGGAGCTGTTCCGCCGACAGGGTGGTGGGGGTTCCGCCCCCCATGTAGGCGCAGGAGATCCGCAGCCCCCGCCCCCGCAGCTGCTCCCCCGCCAGCTCGATCTCCCGGCACAGGGCGTCCACATAGGGCTCCACCAGGGCCAGCGAGCCCTTCACGTCGGCGGAGATGAAGGAGCAGTAGGCGCACCGGGTGGGGCAGAAGGGCACGCCGAGGTAAAGGGCCATCCCGTCCTTCGTCAGCCCGCTGTTCACGTCCAGCGCCGCCCGGGCGCACTCCACCGCCAGCGCCGCCCGGGGCGGGGACACATGGTACTCCTTGACCAGCTCCCGCTGGGCCTGCCGAGCCGTCCTGCCTGCCAGCATGGCCTTGGTGGGCAGCTTCACGGGCCGCACCCCCGTCAACGAGCCCCAGGGCAGCTCATGGCCCAGCAGGGCCGTCCCCGCCTGGTAAAAAGCCTGTTTCAGGGCGTGGGACACCGTGTGGTAGACCTGCTCCACCGGCTCGTCCAGGCTGTCCGCCGGGAAGCGGGCCGTGCCGCCGCGGCGCTGCCCTCCCCGTTTTACCAGCACACTGACACTGGCCTTGGCCCTCCCCCGGCTCAGGCCGATGAGGATGCCGTCATCGCCCTCCAGGTCCGGCGGCCCCTCCGGGTACTCCGGCCTCTCGCCGGGGAACAGGGTCAGCAGCATCTGCTCCGTGGGGAAGCGGTACTTCTCCGGGCTCCAGGGCCAGTTGTGCTCCGCGAACCAGATGTTCATGTCAGCGTCCCATGGCGGCCCGCAGGCAGTAGTTGGTCTTGCGCTCCTCCTCCAGGGTGGTGTGCCCCTCGTGGCCGGGGAGCACCTGATAGTCCCCCTCCAGCTCCCCCAGGCGGCGCAGGGAGGCCATCATGGCCTGCCCGTCCCCGCCCTCGAAGTCGGTGCGGCCCATGGATCCGGCGAACAGGGTGTCCCCGGTGAACAGCGTGTTCCCCGCCCGCAGGGTGACGGAGCCAGGGGTGTGGCCCGGGGTCTCCAGCACCTCCAGCTCCACCCCCGCCACGGTGAGCTTATCCCCCTCCTGGTAGGGGGTGACGTTCCCAAAGGAGCGCACCGTGGGATAGGACTGCCCGAACATGGTGACGGTGTCCCCGGTGCCCAGGTCGGCGGGATGGCAGTAGATGGGCAGACCGGGCCACGCCGCCCGCAGCCCCGGAATGCCCATGATGTGGTCAAAGTGGCGGTGGGTGAGCAGGACGGCCTCCGGCTCCAGGCCCTTGTCCTTCAGCCAGTTTGCCAGCTGCTCCCCGTGGCCGCCGGGGTCGAGGACGCCGCATTTGGGGCTCCCCTCCTGGCGGAACACATAGCAGTTGGTGCCCAGCTCGCCCAGGCGCAGGACGCTGATTTCCATAAATATCACCTCATTGATAGGTTTCTTGTTCCAGTGCGCGCGAAATGAACGTGTTGGCGATCTCGAAGGCCCGAATGCGCCGCCTGGCCTCGGACAGTTCTTCCGGGGAGAACTCCATATTGTCCCTCCAATCGTTTCATTGGTTCCATCATACGCTATATTGGGGCGTTTGTAAATAAAAAGGTGGGAACCACCGTGGCCCTGTTTGTGTTGTTCCGGTTCAAGTACGCCGAAAAAACCTGAAAAAAGCCCGGTGCGTTCGCACCGGGCTTTTGATTTACCCCTTGCTGGGGTCGTACGCTACCACCGTCCGGCGGTTGGGCTCGGTGCCGGTGGAATAGGTGGTCACGCCGGGGAAGTCCTGGAGGGCGGTGTGGATCACGTGCCGCTCGTAGGCGTTCATAGCCTCCAGCGTCATGTTCCGGCGGTACTTCACCACCTTGCCCGCCGTCTTGCGGGCCAGGCGGTTGAGGGACTCCTCCCGGCGGGCACGGTAGCCCTCGGCGTCCACGTGGACCCGCACCCGGTGGCCCCTGCCCCGGTTCACCGCGTACCCGGTGAGCTGCTGGATGGCGTCCAGGGTCTCCCCCCGGTGGCCGATGAGGGCGCCCATGTTCTCCCCCTCCAGCACCACCTGGTAGGTGTCCCCCTCCCGGGTGACGACGGGGGTGGCGGCCACTCCCATGTGCTCAAACAGGCCGGTCTGGAACTTGATAATAGCCGCCGCCACGTCGTCGTCCGCGGGCTGGGCCTTGGGCACGGGGGCCTCCGGCCGCTCCGCCCTGGGGGCGGGCTGGGGCTTCTGGACAGGCTTGGGCTGGGGCTTGGGGGCGGGCTCGGGCTTCTTCTCCGCCACGGGGGGCGGGGCGGCAGGCGACCGCTCGTCCGGGGCCTCGTAGGTCAGCTTTACCTTGGCGGGGACGGAGCCAATGCCTAAAAAGCCGGTGCGGCCCCGCTCCAGGATCTCCAGGGACACGTCGTCCCGGTCCAGGCCCAGCTGGGCCAGACCCTTGGCGACGGCCTCGTCCTCGGTCTTGCCGGTGACTTCAATATACTTCAACACAGGAAACGCACTCCTTTGTCAAATGTTTGGTGGGTCAGGGGGCGCGAATTTACTGCTCCTCGTCCTCGGAATAGGCCTCCTCGTAATCGCCGTCTTCCTCCACGAGGGTCTTTTCCTTGGCGGCTTCGGCGCCGGCCTGGATAGCGGCCTGTTCCGCCGCTTCCGCCTGGGCCATCAGCTCCGGGTTGGACTCGGCCAGGATCTGCTTGTCCTCCTCGGTGAGCCCCTTGGGCTCCTCCTCCACGGGCCTGGCGGGGCCGTTGGGGTCCCGGTAGGGGGTGGTGGGGTAGCGGTTGGGGTCGTAGGCCCGGCCTCGGGCGTAGGTGCGCAGGCCCTCCCGGCTGGCGGACACGTCCACGCCCTTCTTCTTGGCCTGGGGCTGCTTCTTGCCGGACTTGCCGGCGGCGATGGCGGCGGCCTTCTTCTCGGCGGCGGCACGGCGGCGCTCCTTCTCCGCCTCCTTGGCCTTTTTCTTCTGCTCCTCCATCTCAAGCTGGGCGGCCTCGTAGTCCTTGCGGAGCATGGCGCCGCAGATGACCTCCTGCACCATGCCCAGCAGGGAGTTGGCGATCCAGTAGATACACAGGCCGGCGGGCATGGTGAAGCCGATCCACAGGGAGATGGCGGGGCTCATGAGCATCAGCATGGGGCTCATCTTCACCTGCTGGTCCTTGTTCATCTGGTTGGTTTTCTGGGTCACCAGCATGGTGACCACGGACAGGCCGGCGGAGATGATGGGCAGCAGGAACAGCCCCACGGAGTTCCAGGAGATCCCCCCCTCCACCGCCCAGAACTTGAGCTGTGGGATCTGGGACAGGTCGAGACCGAAGAAGTTGAAGTTGATGACGAACAGGCTGGCGGCGGACGCGCCCGCGGCGGCCTTGGCGGTCTCCAGGTTGCCCGCGTTCATCATGGCGCTCAGGGTCAGCTCGTTATAGCCCATGGGGGTGAAGTCCGCCCAGCCCAGAGCGTGGGCGATGGCGGTCACCGCCTCCTCGCTGAGCCACATCATGTACTTCAGGGGGCGGCGGATGATGGCGTACAGCGGGTACAGGAACACGATGGGCAGGAAGGACCAGCCGCAGCCGCCCATGGGGCTGGCGTTGTTCTCGGCGTAGAACTTCTGGACCTCCTGGTTATAGCGCTCCCGGTCGTTGCCGCACCGCTTCTGGATCTCCTGGAGCTGGCCGTTCAGCACGGTGGTCTTGATCATGCTCTTTTTGCCCTTCAGGTTCAGGGGGAACAGCACGATCTTCACCACAATGGTGAACAGGAACAGGGCGATGCCGTAGCTGTTGAACACCTGGCAGAACAGCTTGAGCAGCCAGCTGAACGGCGTCATGAGTATTTGCCAAATATCCATGTTTGGCCTCCTACAATGTTCGGATTTTTTTCGGGGGTACGGGGTCGTAGAGGTAGCCCTTCTCCCGGTGGAAGGGGTGGCAGCGGATAATCCGCCGCAGGGCCAGCAGGCCGCCCTTCACCGCCCCGTGGACCTCCACCGCCTCCAGGGCGTAGGTGGAGCAGGTGGGGATGAACCGGCAGCAGGGCGGGCGGCAGGGGGAGATGTCCCGCCGGTACCACCGTATGAGGGCCAGCAGCAGCTTTTTCACAGCACCGCTTCCTTTTTCAGCAGGGAGAGCTTGTCCGCCAGCCTGAGGAAGGACTTCTCCAGCTGCTGGCAGCTGCTCTCCGCCGCCCGGACCCGGGCCACGATCACCACGTCATAGCCGGGGCAGATCCTGTCCTCGTTGAGGCGGTAGATCTCCCGCAGGCGGCGGCGGACGCGGTTGCGCACCACGGCGCAGCCCACCTTGGTGGACACGGTGAGGCCCAGCCGGTTGGATCCCTTTTGCCCGCTGCGCCGGACGTAGAGGGCCAGGCGGCTGTCGGCGGCGGATTTGCCCCGGTTATAGGCCCGGCGGAACAGGTGGTTTTCCTTGAGGGATACGGTGTGCTTCATGGGGACCTCCGTTTTGGGCCGGGTGCCTTTCCTCGCCGCCCCTGTCCATAGTGGGACATGGGTACTCCTGCCTGTCGCCCCCTCACCCGCCCCCTTCTGCGTGCCCTTAGCCTTCCCCCTTGCAGGGAAAAGGTGGCACGGCGAAGCCGTGACGGATGAGGGTGCTTCCCGAACGGGGCGAACGCGGGCGGGGCGACCCCGTGCCGTGGGACTTTCTCAGGATAGCACTTAGGGGCGAGGGAAAACTCCCGCGCCCCGGTGGTGTATGTCTATCCCGATGTGTGCGCCATCAATGGCTCAGGCGGGCGCGGCCCTTCGCGCGGCGGCGGGCCAGCACCTTCCGTCCGTTGGCGGTGGCCATGCGCTGGCGGAAGCCATGCACCTTGGCGCGCTGGCGCTTCTTGGGCTGATAGGTACGCTTCATGGGGGAACACCTCCTGTATCTTGTTGGCGCGCGCTTTTGGGAAAGCGCGGCCCTCCACAACGCCCCGCGGGGCGCGGTCGGCAAAGCAAGCGCGTTAAATCGCGTAACAAAGATTATAGCTTGCTTTTCCGGCCCTGTCAACCATAATTTTTAAAAAACGGCCGGGGCGGGGCGGGCGATCCCTATTGAAACCCGCCCGGAATTATGTTATTCTATAGGGTACTATCTTTTTAGGGGGGCCGTCCATGAAACCGAACATCCTGGTGATCTGCGGCCCCACAGCCTCCGGCAAGACCGCCCTTGCCGCCGAGCTGGCCCTGCGCTTCCGCGGGGAGGTGGTGTCCGCCGACTCCATGCAGGTCTACCGCCGCATGGACATCGGCACCGCCAAGCCCACGGAGGAGGAAAAGCGGGGCGTGCCCCACCACATGATCGACGTGGCCGAGCCGGGGGAGAACTACTCCGTGGCCCGGTACGTGGCGGAGGCCGTGCCCGTGGTGGACGATATCCTGGCCCGGGGCAGGCTCCCCATCGTGGCCGGGGGGACGGGGCTTTACATCGACCATCTCATCGCGGGGCGGCGGTTCGCCCCCTTCGAGGCGGACAGCGGCCTCCGGGCGGAGCTCCAGGCCCGGGCCAGAACGGAGGGCCTGCCCGCCCTGTACGCCCGGCTCCAGCAGGCGGATCCCGACGCCGCCGCCAGAATCCACCCCAACGACGAGAAGCGGATCATCCGGGCCCTGGAGGTGTTCCTGTCCACCGGGAAGCCCCTGTCCCAGCACGACCGGGAGAGCCGGGAGGCCCCCAGCCGCTACGCGCCGCTGACCATCGCGCTGAACTTCGCCCAGCGCCCCTGGCTGTGGGAGCGCATCGACCGCCGGGTGGACGGGATGATGGCCCGGGGCCTGGAGGGGGAGGTGCGTTCCCTGCTGGAGTCGGGCGTCCCACCGGGCTGCACCGCCATGCAGGCCATCGGCTACAAGGAGCTGGCCGCCGCCATCTCCCAGGGCCGCCCCGTGTCCCAGGGGGCGGAGGAGGTCAAGCTGCGCTCCCGGCAGTACGCCAAGCGGCAGCTCACCTGGTTCCGCCGGAACCGGGACGCCCACTGGTTTACCTGGGAAAAAGTACCAAATCTTTCCGCCGCCCTCTCTTTTTCGACAGAACTTATCCGGGGGGCCGGGTTACAATAAACGGGCTCGAAGCAGAAGCGCGGAGAAACGGACCGTCCATATTCCCCGCGTGACAACACAAAAAAAGAGGAGTGTTTACCATGAGCCTTACATCCACCATTTCCGTCAACAAGCAGCCCAACATCCAGGACGCCTTCCTGTCCGCCGCCCGCCGCGCCGCCGCCCGGGTCACCGTCTTTTTAATGAACGGCTACCAGCTCCGGGGCGTCATCACCGCCTTTGATCCGTATGTGGTGGTGGTCGTCTCCGACGGCAAGCAGCAGGTGATCTACAAGCACGCCATCTCCACAATAGCCCCGGAGCATCCCATTGAGCTGGAGCTGTAACGCCGCGCCAAGGCTTCCCCCCATAGGGGGGAAGCTGTCAGCCGCAGGCTGACTGATGAGGGGGCGGACGTCCGGCGCACCCCTTCTAAGGCTTGGATAAGAGGCGCAGCCCCTTGCCGCACCCTCATCCGTCACGGCTTCGCCGTGCCGCCTTCCACGCGAGAGAAAGAAAGGAACCAAACCAATGAAAGAGAGCACCCTTGCTACCAAGGTGATGATCGCCATCCTCTGCCTGGGGGTGGCGGTCTACCTCGCCGTCTACTTTGTCCGGGGCTGGGAGGAACCCCTGGTCACCGCCCGGGCCTACTCCTACACCCAGGACGTGGGCATGGAGGCCGCTGGCGTGCTGGTGCGGCAGGAGACCATCCTCCCCGACGCCGGGGGCAGCTACGTGGACCACATCCTGGCGGAGGGGGAAAAGGCCTCCGCCGGGCAGGCCGCCGCCCTGCTGTACACCGACCCCGCCGCCCTCACCACCCGGCAGGCCATCCGCACCCTTACCGCCGAGATCGAGCAGCTCCAGTACGCCCTGTCCTCCGGCACCCAGGCCACCGATGTGTCCCGGCTGGACGGACAGGTGCTCTCCTCCCTCACCGCCCTGCGCTCCCTCACCGCCAAGGGGGATCTCACCGCCCTGGAGGACTATGCCCTGAACCTGCGGGCCATGGTGTTCAAGTGGGACTACTCCTACGGCGACACCAACGCCGCCGGACAGCTGGGCCAGCTGATCCAGACCAAGCAGGAGGAGCTGGCCCAGCTCAACGCCTCGCTGAACCAGGTGGCCAAGGTGGTGTATACCCCCGCCGCCGGGGTGTTCTCCGGCACAGTGGACGGCTGGGAGGGCCTGCTCACCCCGGATATGCTGGACGGCCTCACCGCCGACCGCCTGTCCGCCCTGCTGGAACAGAGCCCCGCCCCCGCCAACGGGCCGGTGGGCAAGCTGATCACCGGCTCCACCTGGTACTTCGCCGCCCTCCTCCCCGGCACCGGCACCGGGCTGAAGTCCGGCAGGACCTACACCCTCACCTTCTCCGGCGACTACTACGGCCAGATCCCCATGGAGCTGGA
>CASTQR010000005.1 GCA_949451265.1 uncultured Eubacteriales bacterium
CTATCCATGGGGCGGAAATCAGGGATTGCCATTTTCCCCCGCAAAGTATATAATAATGAAATGAGTTTTTTGACCGCACATTTTTCAAGCGTTTCATAGGAGGCATACGCCATGAAAGACCTGCTCCATCTGTTGGAGGACGACTCCACCCTGACCCACGCCCAGCTCGCCGCCATGACCGGCTCCACCGAGGATGAGGTGGCGGCGGCGGTGGAACAATACGAACGGGATCACGTGATCCTGGGCTATAAGACCATCATCGACTGGGACCGCACCCACCAGGAATCCGTCACCGCCCTCATCGAGGTCAGCGTCACCCCCCAGCGGGGGGAGGGCTTCGACCGGGTGGCCCAGCGGATCTACCAGTACGACGAGGTGGAGTCCCTCTACCTCATGTCCGGGGGCGCGTATGACATGACCGTCACCATCTCCGGCCGCACCCTGAAGGAGGTGGCCCAGTTCGTGGGGGAGAAGCTGGCCCCCATCGACGGCGTCACCGGCACCGCCACCCACTTCATTTTGAAGAAGTACAAGGAAAAGCACCTGATCTTCCCCGTGCAGGAGGTTCAGGAGGAAAGGTTCGTGTTTGAATAATGGACTACAGCAGAATTATGTGCCGGCGGGTGCAGGATATCCAGCCCTCCGGCATCCGGAAATATTTTGACTTATTGCAGGGCATGGAGGGGGGCATCTCCTTAGGGATTGGCGAGCCCGATTTCCAGACCCCCTGGCACATCCGGGACGCGGGCATCTTCTCCCTGGAGAAGGGCTTCACCAAGTACACCCCCAACGCCGGCCTGTCCGACCTGCGCTCCGCCATCTCCCGGTACCTGAAGCGGCGGTTTGATCTGAGCTACGCCCCCGTCGGCCAGATCCTGGTGACGGTGGGGGGCAGCGAGGGGCTGGACCTCACCTTTCGGACGCTGCTGGAGTCGGGGGACGAGGTGATTATCCCCACCCCCTCCTTCGTGTGCTACGGGCCTCTGGTGTCCATGGCCCACGCCGTCCCCGTACTGGTGGAGACCCGCGCGGAGCACGAGTTCCGCCTCACCGCCGAGGAGCTGCGCGCCGCCATCACCCCGAAAACCAAGGCGGTGGTGCTGCCCTTCCCCTGCAACCCCACCGGCGGCGTCATGGGCCGGGCCGATCTGGAGGCTTTGGCAGACGTGCTGCGGGGCACGGACATCATGGTGATCTCCGACGAAATCTACGCCGAGCTGACCTACGGCGGGCGTCACGTGTCCATGGCCAGCCTCCCCGACATGTACGAGCGCACCGTGGTGATCAACGGCTTCTCCAAGTCCCACGCCATGACGGGCTGGCGGCTGGGCTACGTATGCGGCCCCAAGCCGGTTGTCGCCGCCATGACCAAGCTCCACCAATACGGCATCATGTCCGCCCCCACCACCAGTCAGTACGCCGCCATCGAGGCCATGGAGCACGGGGACGCCGACATCGAGGCCATGCGGGAGGAGTACGACGGTCGCCGCCGGTTTTTGGTGGACGGCTTCCGCAAGCTGGGGCTGGACTGCTTTGAGCCCCGGGGGGCGTTTTACACCTTCCCGTGCGTCAAATCCACGGGGCTCACCAGCGAGCAGTTCGCCGACCGCTTCCTGGCGGAGCAGAAGGTGGCGGTGATCCCCGGCTCCGCCTTCGGCCCCGGGGGAGAGGGCTACGTCCGGGCCACCTACGCCGCCTCCATGCACGATCTGGACGAGGCGCTGAAACGGCTGGAGCGGTTTTTGAAGACCCTGTAGGGGCGGATACCATCCGCCCGCCCCGGTCCGGCAAACCGTATGGAATCCCGGGCGGTTCATATCCGCCCCTACACATACGCTGAAAGGAAGATATCAAATGAACATCGTCTGTTTGGATATGGAGGGCGTGCTGGTCCCCGAGATCTGGATCGCCTTCTCCCAGGCCAGCGGCATCCCCGAGCTGCGCCGCACCACCCGGGACGAGCCGGACTATGACAAGCTGATGGCCTACCGGCTGGGCATTTTGAAGGAGCACGGCCTGGGGCTGAAGGAGATCCAGGCCACCATCGCCGCCATCGACCCCCTGCCCGGGGCCAAGGAGTTTTTGGACGAGCTGCGCACCCTGACCCAGGTGGTGATTTTAAGCGACACCTTCGAGCAGTTTGCCAAGCCCCTGATGGCCAAGCTGAACTGGCCCGCCCTGTTCTGCAACACCCTGGAGGTGGCGGACAGCGGGGAGATCACGGGCTGGAAAATGCGGTGCGAAAAGTCCAAGCTCACCACCGTGAAGGCCCTCCAGTCCTGCGGCTTTGAGACGATTGCCGCCGGGGACAGCTTCAACGACCTGGCCATGATCCAGGCCGGCAAGGCGGGCTTCCTGTTCAAGTCCACGGAAGCCATCAAGGCAGACTATCCGGACATACCCGCCTTTGAGGAGTTCCCCGATCTCCTCAACGCCATCAAAAAGGCCCTGTAGGGCGCGACGACCCGGCGCGCCGCCGGACGTTCCCACAAGACACGGCGGGCTGCGGGATCTTCCCCCAAAACACGGCACGCCGCCGGATCTTCCCTCAAAACGCGCCGCCCCGCCGCGGGTTGTTCCGTTTCGCGGCGGGCCGAGGCCGTCCCGCCCTACACCCCATCCTCCGCCGAAAAGAGGTACAAATATGGACAATTTATTTGATACTCTCCCCTTCAAGCCCGCCGACATCCTCCTCCCTCAAAACTGCGACTACGACAAGTGGGCGGTGGTGGCATGCGACCAGTACACCTCCCAGCCCGAGTACTGGCAGCGGGTGGAGGAGCGGGTGGGCCGCGCCCCCTCCGCCCTGCGGCTCATCCTGCCCGAGAGCAGCCTGGACGGCCCCCAGGTGGAGATGGACATCATGGACATCAACGCCACCATGGCCCGGTACGTCCGGGAGGGCCGGTTCAAAACCCTGCCCGGGGCCCTGATCTACGTGGAGCGCACCCTCCACAGCGGCAAGATCCGCCGGGGGCTGGTGGGGATGGCCGATTTGAAGGAGTACGACTACGAGCCCGGCTCCGACGCCCTCATCCGGGCCACGGAGGGGGTGGTCATGCCCCGCATACCGCCCCGGGTGGCGGTGCGGAAGAACGCCCCCATTGAGCTGCCCCACGCCATGCTGCTGGCGGACGACCCCGGCCGCACGGTCATTGAGCCCCTGTCCGCCCAGACCGCCAGCCTGGAGCTGCTGTACGACTTCGACCTGATGGAGCAGGGGGGGCACGTGAAGGGCTGGCTCTTAGGCCCGGAACAGCTCGCCCAGGTGGCGGCGGCCCTGTCCGCCCTGGCGGATCCGGGGACGTTCAACACAAAATACGGCACGGAGGGCCAGCCCGTCATGCTGTTCGCCGTGGGGGACGGCAACCACTCCCTGGCCACCGCCAAGGAGTGCTACGAGCGGCAGAAGCGCCTGGTGCCCCCGGAAAAGTGGGACGCCCTCCCCGCCCGGTTCGCCCTGTGCGAGCTGGTGAACCTCCACGACGGCAGCCTGGAGTTTGAGCCCATCCACCGGGTGGTGTTCCACACTGAGCCGGACGCCCTGCTGGACGCCCTGGTGCGCTCATTCCCCGGCGCCCGCCGGGGCCGGACGGCGGAGGGGGGCGGCCTGCCCCTGGGGTACGTGTGCGCCGGAGGGGAGGGGGTCATCACCCTGCCCCGGTCCGCCGCCCGTATGCCGGTGGGGGCCCTCCAGAATTTCCTGGACGGCTACCTCATGGAGCACAAGGGCCGGGTGGACTACATCCACGGCGAGGACGTGGCCCGGGAGTTCGCCGCCCGCCCCGGCGACATCGCCTTCCTCCTGCCCCCCATGGACAAGCGGGAATTGTTCCCCACGGTGATACACGACGGGGCCCTGCCCCGCAAGACCTTCTCCATGGGGGAGCCCCACGACAAGCGGTTTTATCTGGAGGCCCGGAAGATCCGGTAATCGACGTTTTTCCGCCCCCCCGGCCTCCATCCGGACGCCGGGGGGCCTTTGTTCACAAATTATTAGTTGGACTTTTTGCCATAACTGTGCTAAACTGTATGGGAAAATCACGAGGGAGGGATCGCCGTGCGGGTAGACGTGCTGGGCGTGGCCTTTGACAACGTGACGCTGGACGAGGCGGTGGAGCGGGCCCTGGCCCTGCTGGAGCAGGACGGCCCCCATATGGCCGCCACCCCCAACCCGGAGATCGTCCAGTGCGCCCGGAAGGACAAGGAGCTGGCCCAGATCCTGGCGGGCGCCGACCTGGTCATACCGGATGGCATCGGCATCATCCACGCCGCGAAAATTTTGGGCACCCCCCTGAAGGGCCGGGTGCCGGGCATTGACTTCGCCGCCGCCCTCATGGGCCGGATGGCGGAGACGGGCAAGCGGCTGTTCCTGCTGGGGGCGGCCCCCGGCGTGGCGGAGCAGGCCGCCGCCAACCTCCAGGCCCAGCACCCCGGCCTGGTGGTGTGCGGCGCCCATGACGGCTATTTTAAAGAGGACGGCCCGGTGATCCAAAAGATCCGGGCGGCCAGGGCCGACGTGGTCTTCGTGTGCCTGGGCTTCCCCAAGCAGGAGAAGTGGATCGCCGCCCACGGGTCGGAGACGGGGGCCCGCCTGCTCATCGGCCTGGGCGGCTCCCTGGACGTGTTCGCCGGCAGGGTGGAGCGGGCCCCGGAGTCCTTCCAGAAGCTAGGGCTGGAGTGGTTCTACCGGCTGGCGAAGCAGCCCTCCCGGATCGGGCGGATGGCCAAGCTGCCGCTGTTTTTGGGTTCGGCGGCGGGGGCCCGGATCCGGGGCAAATAGCATCCCGCAGGATATATCAAAATAAGAGGTGGAACGATATGGTCTACATTCTGCTGGGCGAAGGCTTTGAGGAGGCCGAGGCCCTGGTGACGGCGGACGTGCTCCGCCGGGCCGATGTGCCCGTGTCCCTGACGGGAATCGGCGGGGAATTTGTGCCCGGCGCCCACGGCATCACGGTGAAAACCGATGTGCCGGTGGAGGGCGTGTCCCTGTCCGGCGGGGACATGGTGGTGCTCCCCGGCGGCCTGGGGGGCGTGGCCTCCATGGAAAACAGCGCCGGCGCCATGGCCCTGATCCGTCAGGCGGCGGAAAACCCGGAGATCTGGCTGGCCGCCATCTGCGCCGCCCCCACCCTGCTGGCCCGGGCGGGCCTGCTGCCGGAGGGGGCCCGCTGCGTGTGCTACCCCGGCATGGAGGGGGAGCTGGAGCAGGCCGGGGCCGCCCCCCAGATGGACAAGGCGGTGGTGGTGCAGAACAAGCTGGTCACCAGCCAGGCCCCCGGCACCGCCTTCGACTTCGCCCTGGCCCTGGCGGAGCTGCTGGCGGGTATCCCCGCCGCCTGCCGCCTCCACAGCGACCTGCACTACGGCGCATGACGGTCAGGGAGCGCAAGGAGGAGCTGCGCCGGCACGCCGCCGCCCTGCCCCAGGTGGAGGCGGGGGCGCTGTTCGGGCGGTTCCTGGCCCTCCCGGAGGTGGAGGGCGCGGACACCGTCATGGTGTTCTACGGCACCGGCCGGGAGCCGGACACCGTGCCCCTCATCCAGGCCCTGCTGGACCTGGGCAAGCGGGTGGCCCTGCCGGTGGTGCTGCCCCACCGGGGGATGGAGGCCCGGCAGGTGTTAAGCCTGGATCGGCTGGCCCCCAACCGCTTCGGCATCCCGGAGCCGGACGGGGACTGCCCCGTGATCCCCAAAAACGAGATTTCCGCCGCCCTGATCCCCCACCTGATGGTGGACCGGGAGGGCTACCGCCTGGGCTGGGGCGGGGGGTATTACGACCGCTGGCTGGTGGACTTCCCCGGCTATACGGTGTGCGTGTGCCGCCCCGGGCGGCTGGTGGAGCGTATGCCCCGGGAGGAGTTCGACGTGCCGGTGAAGCTCGTCCTGATCGAGGAATAAGCACGGGCGGAGGGTGTGAGCCCTCCGCCCGCTGGGTATGGTATTCGCGAAGCGAATGACGGATGAGGGTGCGCATAGGGGGTGTGCCCCGCACCTAAGCCTTAGCACACGGTGCGCCGGCCGCTCATCAGTCAGCCTTCGGCTGACAGCTTCCCCCCTGCGGGGGGAAGCCCGCGCGTGGGTCTGCCGGCTCAGCAGCAGCCGTCGTTGCAGCCGCAGCCGTTGTTGTTCCCGCAGCCACAGCCGCAGCCGCAGTTGTTGTTGCCGCAGCAGCAGCAGCAGCCGTTGTTATTGCCGCCCCAGCTGTTCCCGCCGCCGCAGCAGCAGCACAGCAGGAGGATCAGGATGATGATCCACCAGCAGCCCCCACCGAAACCACCATTGTTACCACAACACATGATTTTGTCACCTCACTGAGATTTTGTCCGGTCACAGGGACCGGCCCCGACGCCGCCGCCCCCGGCGGCGCCGGGGGCGGGCCCCGTACACCCTGGTTCCGTCCGGCCGCGGAGCCCGGCCCGCCGACGCTTTTGCGGCGTCTGGGCGCTGGCCCCGTATCCCGTGGTTTTGTTTTTCTGGCTCATACTATGCGGGTGGGGGAAATTGGGTTCCCCCTCCCGGCCCCCGGTTTTTCCGGGCCGAACCATCCCATCCTATGCAAGGAGTGAAGCAAATGGCAGAAGGCAGACGCGCCGCCCCCCGGGGGTCAGGCGATTCCAGCCGTTCCCGGCGGGTCAGGCACAGCACCTCCGGCGCCGGCGGCAGCTACAGCGACTACAACCGCCCCGAGCGGGGCCAGGGCAGCCAGGACCCCGAGCGGCGCCGCCCCCGGCGCTCCTCCCGGCTGAAGCGCAGCCCAGGGGCCCGGATCGCCGGGGCCCTCCTGTACGTCCTGCTGGTCATCGGCCTGTCCGGCATCCTGGCCACCCTGGGCTGGGTGTGGGCCTGCGACCTGCTGGGGCTGAACAAGGAGGCCGTGTCCGTGGAGATCACCATCCACGAGGACACCGAGTTCGGCCAGGTGGTGGACACCCTGGAGGAAAAGGGGCTCATCGAGTACAAGTTCCTCTTTAAGCTGTTCTCCTGGTTCACCCACGCGGAGGGGAAGATCGCCCCCGGCACCTACACCCTGGACACCGGGATGGACTACCGGGCCCTGATCTCCAACATGGGCTCCTCCTCCACCACCCGGAAAACCATCGACATCACCATCCCGGAGGGCTACACCATCGACCAGCTCTTTGACCTGCTGGACAAGCGGGGGGTGGCCTCGGCGGACAAGCTGCGGGATATGTCCGCCAACTGGGACTACGCCTTTGACTGGCTGAAGCCCGTCCCCCTGGGGGACTACCACCGGCTGGAGGGCTACCTGTTCCCGGACACCTATACCTTCGAGATGGGGGAGAACCCCAAGTACGTGCTCAACAAGATGCTGGTGAACTTCGATTCCAAGATGGACCAGTATATGGACCGCTTCGCCGGGGAGGGGGAGGACGCCCCCGCCTACTCCCTCCACGACATCATCACCATCGCCTCCCTCATCGAGAAGGAGACCGACGGCACCAACAACGACGAGCGCAGCGACTACCGCCAGATCGCCTCCGTCATCTACAACCGCCTGGAGCACCCGGAGGCGGAGACGGTGGGCCTGCTCCAGATCGACGCCACCCTGGTGTACCTCAACGGCGGCAGGGCCCCCACCGAGGCGGACAAGGCCATCGACTCCCCCTACAACACCTACAAGTACCAGGGCCTGCCCAAGGGGCCCATCGCCAACCCCGGCATGACCTCCCTGCTGGCGGCCATGAACCCGGACGAGACCAGGTACTATTACTACGCCCTGAACCCGGAGACCAAGCAGCACGAGTACAGCCGCACCCTGGCGGAGCACCAGGCCAAGCTGAACCAGTTCGCCGCCGCCAACAATGGGTAAGCCGGAGCTGCTCTCCCCCGCCGGGGACCGGGAGCGGCTGGACATGGCCCTGGCCTACGGGGCGGACGCGGTGTACCTGGCGGGGGACGCCTACGGAATGCGGGCCTTCGCCGGCAACTTCGGCCGGGACGGGCTGGCGGACGCGGTGAAAGCCGCCCACGCCAAGGGGGTGCGGGTGCACGTCACCTGCAACACCCTGGCCCGGAATGGGGAGATCGCCGCCCTGCCGGACTACCTGGAATTTCTGGACGCCATCGGGGCGGACGCGGTCATCGCCGCCGGGGTGGACGTGCTGGCCCTGTGCAGGCGGCACGCCCCCCACGTCCAGGTGCATATGTCCACCCAGACCGGGATCACCAACTATGAGATGGCGCGGGTGTGGCACGAATTAGGCGCCAGCCGGGTGATTTTGGCCCGGGAGCTGTCCCTGGACGAGGTGGCGGAGATTTGCGCCAAGGCCCCCAAAGGGCTGGAGGTGGAGTGCTTCGTCCACGGGGCCATGTGTGTGTCCTACTCGGGGCGGTGCCTGCTGTCCAACTATATGACCGGGCGGGATGCCGCCCGGGGCGCCTGCGCCCAGCCCTGCCGCTACCGGTACTCCCTGGTGGAGGAAAAACGGCCCGGCGAGTATTTCCCCGTGTTTGAGGAAAACGGCGAAACCTTCATCCTGAACAGCCGGGACATGTGCATGATCGACCACATCCCCGAGCTGATTGCCGCCGGGGTGGACTCCCTGAAGATCGAGGGGAGGGCCAAGAGCGCCTATTACGCCGCCATGACCACCGCCGCCTACCGCCATGCCGTGGACGCGGCGGCGGACGGCAAGCCGCTGGATCCCATCTGGCGGGCGGAGGTGGACAAGGTGAGCCACCGGCACTACTCCACCGGCTTCTGGTTCGGACAGCCGGGGCAGTACACCGAGGACGCCCGTTACATCCGGGACTGGCAGGTGCTGGCCGTCGTGAAGGGGTGCGACGGGGAGCGGAACGCCCTGCTGTCCCTGCGGAACAAGTTCGCCGCCGGGGACGAAATTGAGGTGGTTGGGCCGGACCTGCCCGCTTTCCCCATGACCGCCCCCATGATGGAGGATCTGGACGGCCAGCCCCTGGCGGAGCCCCGGCACCCGCAGATGGAGTTCCGCATGAGGCTGCCCCGCCCGGTGCCGCCCCTGTCCATCGTCCGGGCCAACCGGCCCAGCTCGTGAGCAAATCAAAACTGCCTGGGCGTGCCGTCCAGGCAGTTTCTCAAATGAAGGAGGAATCACCATGAGAGAAATGCGCCGGTTCAAGCAGGCATTGACGCCGGACGAGTGCGCCGCTGTCCTGGAACGGAACACCAGCGGGGTGCTGGCCCTCACCGGGGACGGGGGGCACCCCTACGCCGTCCCCCTGAGCTACGTGTGGCTGGACGGCAGGGTCTATTTCCACTTCGCCACTGCGGGCCACAAGCTGGACGCCGTCCGGGCGGACGGCAGGGCCTCCTTCTGCGTCATCGACCAGGACCAGGTCGTGCCGGAGGAGTACACCACCTATTTCCGCTCGGTGATCGTCTTTGGAACCGCCCAGGTGGTGGACGATCCCGATGAGAAGCGCCGCTCCATTGAGGCGCTGGGCGCCAAGTACCGCCCTGGCTTTGAGGCGGAGCGGGCGGCGGAGATCGACGGCTCCTGGGATCGGTTTCTCATGGTGCGCCTCACCCCGGAGGAGATCACCGGCAAGCAGGCCCGTGAACTCATGGGGAAGGGCTGAGCCCCAGGTATGCCGGGGGGCCGTCCTTGTATATAATTAGGACACACACCCACGCCCTTGCCCTTCCCCCTTGTGCGGGAGGGCTGAACCTGTTTCCCTGCGCAATCAATCGATCGGGGGTTCCGCCATGTTCCAGTTCATCCTGCGCGCCGCCCTGCCCGAGGGGGGCAGCCCCGCCGACCCGGAAGCCCGCCGCCGCTGCGGGCTCACCGCCGGGGCGGTGGGCATCGCCCTGAACCTGGCCCTGTTCCTGGGGAAGCTCATCGCCGGCTTCCTCACCGGGGCCATCTCCGTCACCGCCGATGCCTTCAACAACCTGTCCGACGCCGCCGGTTCGGTGGTGACCCTGGCGGGCTTCCGGATGGCGGGCCAGCGGGCGGACGCGGAGCACCCCTTCGGCCACGGGCGGATGGAGTATCTGGCGGGGCTGGCGGTGTCCCTGCTGATCCTGCTGGTGGGGGTGGAGCTGGGCAAGAGCTCCGTGGGCAAGATCCTCCATCCGGAGGCCGCCTCCCTGACCCCGGCGGCGGCGGCGGTGCTCACCGCCTCCATCGCCGTCAAGCTGTGGATGGGCTGGTTCAATTCCGCCCTGGGGAAGCAGGCCGACTCCGCCGCCCTGCGGGCCACGGCCCTGGACGCCCGGACGGACGCCCTGGCCACCACGGCGGTGCTGCTGGGGCTGGCCGTCTCCCACTTTACCCACTGGAACCTGGACGGCTGGCTGGGGCTGGCGGTGGCGGCGTTTATCCTCCGGGCGGGCTGGGGCGCCGCCAAGGACACGGTGGATCCCCTGCTGGGCGCCCAGCCCGACCCGGCTATGGTGGCGGGCATCGAGGAGCTGATCCTGTCCCACCCCCCGGTGCTGGGCATACACGACCTGGTCATCCACGACTACGGCCCCGGCCGCCGCATGATGTCCGTCCACGCCGAGGTGCCCGCCGGGAGCGAGCTGGTGGAGATCCACGGCGTCATCGACCACATCGAGCGGGAGCTCATGGAGCGGTTCGGCCTGGAGGCGGTGATCCATCTGGACCCGGCGGAGCCGGAGGACCCCTACATCCGCCGCCTGCTGTCCCTGGCCTCCCAGGCGGCTCGGGAGCTGGACGGGGCCTCCACCATCCATGACCTGCGCCGGACGGCGGAGGGGGCGGTGTCCTTCGATGTGGTGGTGCCCTACGACGTGGCGCTGACGGACGGGGAGGTGCGCGCCGCCCTCACCCGGCGGCTGGGGGAGCTGGAACCGGGGGTGGAGCTGGTGATCGGGGTGGACCGGAGCCACGTTCTGTAGAAATTCACAATTTGCGGTAGAAATTTCCCGCCCTTTGTTTTATAATGGTGGGAACCGCATACGCAAAAGCCTTCCCCCCTGTGGCGGAGGGCCAAGGAACCCCAGATTGCAGAAAGGGTGTGCTTCTATGCCCCGCACGATTTTGATTGTGGAGGACGACAAGAACATCGCCGACCTGCTCCGGCTCTACCTGGAGAAGGAGGAGATGACCTGCCACGTGGCGGGGGACGGGCTGGCGGGGCTGGAGAAGTTCCAGCAGGTGCAGCCCGACCTGGTGCTGCTGGACATCATGCTGCCGGGGCTGGACGGCTGGGCCGTCTGCCGGAAGATCCGGGAGGCCTCCAAAACCCCCATTATCATGCTCACCGCCAAGGGCGAGCTGGAGGACAAGGTGAACGGCCTGGAGATGGGGGCGGACGACTACATCACCAAGCCCTTCGAGGCCAAGGAGGTGGTGGCCCGGGTCCACGCCGTCCTGCGCCGCTTCGGGGAGGAGGAGCAGCCGGAAAAGCGCCTCACCTTCGACAAGCTGGTGGTGAACCTGGACTCCTACGAGCTCTTAGTGGACGGCAAGCGGGTGGACACCCCGCCCAAAGAGCTGGAGCTGCTGTACCATCTGGCCGCCGCCCCCAACCGGGTGTTCACCCGGAACCAGCTGCTGGACGAGGTGTGGGGCTTCGACTACTTCGGGGACTCCCGGACGGTGGACGTGCACATCAAGCGCCTGCGGGAGAAATTGGAGGGCGTGTCCGACCGGTGGAGCCTGAAAACCGTGTGGGGCGTGGGCTATAAATTTGAGGTAACAAACCCGTGAAAACCATGTATGGGCGGCAGTTCGCCACCATGGTCAGCATGGTGTTGCTGTCCTTCCTGATGCTGGGGGCCTCCTTCGCCACCCTGAGCTACCAGTACACCATCCGGGAGAAGAAGGCCACCCTGGACCGGAACGCCCGGGTCATCGCCGACTTCACCTCCAACGCCGTCAATACCGCGGGCGGCGTGGTGTGGCAGACCGCCTCCTTCCAGAGCTACCTGAACGCCATGGCCACCGTGTCCGACTCCCACGTGCTGGTGGCCACCCCGGACGGCCAGATCCTCTACGCCACCGCCGGGGCCGGGGAGCTCATGGAGCTGCGCTACCAGCGGGTTCCCCCGGACATGGTGGCGGGGCTGGCCGCCGCCCCCTTCGCGGGCATGACGACCCTGGACGGGCTGTATGACGAGGCCCGCTACCTGGTGGGCATGGCCGTCACCGACGGCGCGGGCGGGGACATCCAGGGGCTGGTGCTGGTGTCCTCCTCCGCCTCCAACATCAGCGGCATGTGGCAGGACCTGTCCGCCATCCTGCTGGTGACGGCGCTGGCCGTGGTCCTCATCGCCGCCATCATCAGCTCCGTCACCAGTATGCGCCAGTCCCAGCCCATCAAGGAGATCGCCGCCGCCGCCCGGCAGTTCGGCCTGGGCGAGCTGGACGTGCGGGTGGACGTGGGCCCCCGGCGGGACGAGGTGGGGGAGCTGGCGGAGGCGTTTAACGCCATGGCCGACTCCCTGTCCAAGAGCGAGCAGCGGCGGACGGAGTTCGTTGCCAACGTGTCCCACGAGCTGAAAACCCCCATGACCACCATCGCCGGCTTCGCCGACGGCATCCTGGACGGCACCATCCCCCCGGAGCAGGAGCGGCACTACTTGCAGATCATCTCCTCCGAGACCCGGCGGCTGTCCCGGCTGGTGCGCTCCATGCTGGACCTGTCCCGGCTCCAGTCCGACGAACGGGCGGCCCAGCAGCAGTTTGACATCGGCGAAACCCTGCTGCGCACGTTAGTCACCCTGGAGGACAAGGTGAACGCGAAGGCCCTGGAGGTGGATCTCCAGCTCCCCGACGATCCGGTGCCCGTGTGGGGGGATCAGGACGCCATCACCCAGGTGTGCTACAACCTGCTGGACAACGCCATCAAGTTCTCCAGGGAGGGGGGCGTGCTGGGGGCGTCCGTGACGGTGAAGGGCCCCAAGGCCACCATCACCATCAGCAACCAGGGGGACACCATCCCGGAGGAGGAGCAGTCCCTGGTGTTCGACCGGTTCCACAAGACCGACCACTCCCGCTCCGCCGACCGGGACGGGGTGGGGCTGGGGCTGTATATCGTCAAAACCATCCTCAACAGCCACAAGGAGAACATCACCTGCACCAGCGGGGATGGGGTGACGAAATTTGTCTTTACCCTCACCAGGGCGTGAGCAGAAAGCCTCCCCCACAGGGGGCGGCGCTTGCCAGTGGCAAGCGTCCATCGCCGCCCATCGCCGTGTGCCACCGGCACACACCGCCCCCCTCAGGGGGGAAGTCTTAGCTCCTTGAACGGAGGTATTCCCATGGATAACTATTTATCCTCCCGCTGGCCCCAGGGCCCCGGCGTCCCTCCGCCCCCGGTGCCGGGGCCGGAGGCCTTCCGCCGCCCCGCCCCCGTCCGGCGGAAGCGCTCCCCCCGCCGCTGGGTGATCCCGGCGGTGTGTATCCTGCTGTGCGTGGCCCTGCTGGGCGGGATCTGCTTCTGGGCGGTGAACGGGCTGGCGGCCCTGCTGGCGGACGTGGAGTTCCGGGACCCCTTCGGCGATCCGCCCCGCACCAGCTGGCAGCTCCCGGAGAAGCCCAGCGGCTGGACAACCGACGACCTGCCCTGGGGGGAGCCCGACCCGTCGGTGGCGCTGTCTGTGGAGCCCATAGCCGAGGCGGCCCTGTCCGGGCGGGAGGTGCACCAGAAGGTGCTGCCCAGCATCGTCTACGTGGAGGCCGAGGCCAAGGACGGCCTGGGGGTTTTCTCCGGCACCGGGGTGGTGGTGACCCAGGACGGCTACGTGCTGACCAACTACCACATCATTGAGGAGACGGACAAGATCCAGGTCATGCTCCTCACCGACCGGGGCCGGAAGCTGTACCCCGCCCAGGTCATCGGCTTTGACCAGGGCTTTGACATCGCCGTGCTGAAGTTCGGCGGGGAGGGGCTGGGCCTCACCCCCGCCCGGCTGGGGGACTCCGACCAGCTGGCGGTGGGCGACCCGGTGTACGCCGAGGGGAACCCCCTGGGCTACCTGACGGGCACCATGACCGAGGGCATCGTGTCCGCCCTGGACCGGGAGAGCGAGGTGGACAGCGACGGCATGGGTATGATCCAGACCTCCGCCGCCCTGAACCCTGGCAACTCCGGCGGGGCCCTGGTGAATGGCCAGGGGCAGGTGGTGGGCATCACCTCCGCCAAGATCACCGGCCTCATGCGGGAGCGGGGCGAGAGCCTGGAGGACGCGGCGGTGCTGGAGAACATCGGCCTCGCCCTGCCCATCTCCGACATCCTCCCCTTTGTGAACCGGATTCTGGCCACCGGAAGGAGCTGGCGGCCCTCCATCGGCATCACCTGCTTCGAGGCCGCGGCGGACGGACGGAGCGGCCTCCAGGTGAAGGAGGTGGAGAAGGACGTGCCCGCCAAGGCGGCGGGGCTGCGGCCTGGGGACCTCATCGTCCAGGCCAACGGCCAGCCCACGTCCACCCTGGCGGAGCTGCGCCGGGCCATCTACCGGAGCGGGATGGAGGGCGAGTTCCACTGCGTCGTGGTGCGGGGCGGCGCGGAGGTTCCCGTGAGCTTTGCCCTGGTGGATAAGCTGGACGAATCCTGAGAGACGGCAGACAGGGGCGGCCCCCACCCAACGGGGCCGCTCCTGCCGTAAGGAGGAATGGACATGGACAGGGAACAGGTAGCGGCGCTGCTGGCGGGGGCCAGGGGGCACGTCTCCGGCGAGGAGATGAGCCGTGCGCTGGGGGTTACCCGGGCGGCGGTGTGGAAGGAGGTGGACGCCCTCCGGCGGGAGGGCTGGCCCATTGAATCCTCCACCCGGAAGGGGTATCTGCTGGCGGGGCCGCCCCCGGCCCTGTCCGGGGCCTACCTCTCCGCCCAGCTCCCCCCGGACAGCCTGTTCCGGGGGAAGGTGCTGGTGGAACCGGTGGTGGACTCCACCAACACCCGGCTGAAGGCCATGGCGGCGGCAGGGGCCCCGGCGGGCACCGCCCTGCTGGCGGAGGAGCAGACCGGGGGCCGGGGTACCCACGGCCGCTCCTTCCAGTCCCCCAGGGGGGACGGGCTGTACCTGTCGGTGCTGCTGCGGCCCCGGCTCACCCGGCTGGAGGACCTGCTCACCCTGACGGGCTGGGTGGGGGCGGCGGCCCGGGAGGCGGTGGAGTGCTCCTGCGGCGCCCCCGCCCGGATCAAGTGGCTCAACGACCTGTACCTCAACGGGAAAAAGCTGTGCGGCATCCTCACCGAGCTGTCCTTTTTGGGGGAGAGCGGCGAGCCGGACTATGTGGTGGCGGGCATGGGCATCAACATGAACCAGACGGCGGAGACGTTCCGGGCCCAGGGCCTGGGGGACATCGCCACCTCCCTGGCCCTGGAGGGTTACCCGGTGGAACAGAACCACCTGGCCGCCTGCCTGCTCACCGCCCTGGATGAGCTGGCCCGGGACTTCCCCGCCAAACGGGCGGACTACCTGGAGCGCTACCGGGCCCGCTGCATCACCCTGGGGCGGCGGGTGTCCTTCGAGACAGGGTCGGGCGTACAGACCGGAACCGCCCAGGGGGTGGACGGCGCCTTCGCTTTGCTGGTACGGGGGGACGACGGAAGGGACTACACCGTGAACTCCGGCACGGTGACCATGCTTTGAGGGGGTGGAACCCATGAAGGTGCTGGTGGTGGAGGACGAGCAGCGGCTGGCGGAGGCCCTGGCCCAGCTCCTCCGGGACGGGGGCTATGAGGTGGACACGGCGGCGGACGGCCCCGCCGGCCTGGCCCTGGCCCGGGCCGGTGGCTACGGCGTGGCGGTGCTGGACGTGATGCTGCCGGGGCTGGACGGCTTCGGGGTGTGCCGGGCCCTCCGGGGGGAGGGGAACCCCCTGCCCATTTTGATGCTCACCGCCCGGACGGGGGTGGCGGACAAGGTGGAGGGGCTGGACTGCGGGGCGGATGACTACATGACCAAGCCCTTCGCCCCGGAGGAGCTGCTGGCCCGCCTCCGGGCCCTCACCCGGCGGCAGGGCCAGGGGGAAGCCCCCGCCCCCCAGGGGCTGGCCTTCGCCGACCTCCGGCTGGACGCCGCCGGCCACACCCTCCACCGGGGGGACAGGTCGATGCAGCTCTCCCCCAAGGAGTTCGAGCTGCTGCGGCTGCTCATGAACCGGGGCGGCTCCGTCTGCCCCAAGGGGGAGATCCTGGATCAGCTGTGGGGCGGCGCGGAGGACAACAACCTGGAGGCATATATCTCCTTTTTGCGGAAGAAATTTTTCTACCTGGGCTCCCGGGCGTCCATCGCCACCCTGCGGAAGGTGGGGTACCGGCTGGACGATCCGGGGGAGGACAGGCCCGGCTGAACGCGAACAGCCCCGCCCGGAAATACCGGGCGGGGCCTTTTTTGTCGTGTTCCGGTTACCCCCGCTCCGCCAGCGGCACGAACTCCCGCCGGGGGGCCACCGCCTTGTACGCCGGACGGATGATCCGCCCGTAGGGGTTGTAGACCTCCTCCACCCGGTGGGCGCACCAGCCCACGATCCGGGCCACCGCGAACAGCGGCGTGTACAGCTCCGGCGGGATGCCCATCATCTGGTACACCAGGCCGGAGTACATATCCACGTTGGCGCACATCTCCTTCTCCTGCCCGGTGATGGCGTGGAACAGGCCGGGGGTCAGCCTCTCCACCGACTCCAGCAGCTCGAACTCGTCCAGCATCCCCTTGTCCGCCGCCAGCTTCTTGGCGAACCGCTTCAAGATCACCGCCCGGGGGTCGGAGATGGTATAGATGGCGTGGCCCATGCCGTACACCAGGCCGGAGCCGTCCCCCGCCTCCTTGTTCAGGATCCTGGCTATGTAGGCGGACACCTCGTCCTCGTCCTTCCAGTCCTTCACGTTGGCCTTGATCTCCTCGAACATCTTCATCACCCGCATATTGGCGCCGCCGTGTTTGGGGCCCTTCAAAGAGCCCACCGCCGCGGCGATGGCGGAGTAGATGTCCGTGCCGGAGGAGGACAGCACCCGGCAGGCGAAGGCGGAGTTGTTGCCGCCGCCGTGCTCCATGTGGAGCACCAGGCACAGGTCCAGCAGCCGGGCCTCCTCCGCCGTGAACTGGGTGTCGTGCCGGACGGAGTAGAGGAAGTTCTCCGCCACCGACAGCCCCGGCTGGGGCCGGTGGAGGTACAGGGACTGCCGGTCAAAGTAGTGCTGTTTGGCGGCGAAGGCGTGGGCGGTGATCACCGGGAACCGGGCGATGAGCTTCAGCGCCTGGAGCATTTCCACCGGCAGGGTGTTGTTGTCGGGATCGGGATCATAGGAGTACAGCGCCAGCACCGAACGGGCCAGCTTGTTCATCACGTCGGCGCTGGGGGCCTTCAGGATCATGTCCTCGGTGAAGTTGGGGGGCAGCTCCCGGTAGTAGGACAGGATGCTTTTAAACTGCTCCAGCTCCGCCGGGGTGGGCAGGCCGCCGAACATCAGTAAGTAGGCCGTCTCCTCATAGCCGAAGCGGTCCTCGGCGGTGAAGCCCCGGATCAGGTCCTCCACGTCGATGCCCCGGTAAAAGAGCTGTCCGGGGGCGGGCACCTTCTCCCCGTCCTGCATGACGTAGCCCTTCACGTTGCCGATGAGGGTGACGCCGGCCATGACGCCGGTGCCGTCCTGGTTGCGCAGGCCCCGCTTCACGTTATACTTCTCATAGTACCGGGGGGAGATCTGGGTATATTTCTCAAACTCCCCGCATATCCCTTGAATGAAATCCACCGAAGAATTGTACTGCTCTACCGCCTTCCGCTGTGCCTCTACCAACGTCTCATAGATGTTCAAACCCAAGACAACCCGCCTCCTTCTATGTCCCATTTGATTTCCAATGGTTGTAAAGTCCATTATAACGCAATTTCCCTGCCAAGTCAATGCAAATTTCCCGACAGGATTTTTACAAACTCCTTGGAATTGCAAGCGGCCCGCCTCCCGGCCCGCCCGATTTTGAATAAACGAGGTGTTGAACTTGCGAAACCCGGACGCGTGGCGCGCCCTGCGGGCCCCCTTCCTCACCGGGCTGGCCATGAGCCTTGCCGTGGTGCTGCTCTCCCTGGCGGCGCTGGGGGACAGCGGGGCCGCGGTCAAACCGGACATCCCCACCCTCCCCGCCGTCCCCACGCCCGCCCCGGCCCCCACCCCCACCGCCCCGCCCCCGGGGGAGCGGGACAGCGCCCGCACGCTCCGGGTGCTCCAGAAGGACGGCACAGTGGAGTCCATGTCCCTGGCCGATTACCTGTGGCGGGTGGCGGCGGCGGAAATGCCCGCCTCCTTCGAGCCGGACGCCCTCCGCGCCCAGGCGGTGTGCGCCCGCACCTACGCCACGTGGAAGCTGGACGCCAAAAGCCACGAAGCGGACGGCGCGGATATCTGCGCCGACTCCGCCTGCTGTCAGGCGTATATCGCCCCCGACGACGCCGCCCGGAAGTGGGGGGACAACGCCCAGGCGTACACCCAAAAAATCGCCGCCGCCGTGGCGGACACCGACGGCCAGATCCTCACCTACAACGGCGCCCCCATCCAGGCGGTGTTTTTCTCGTCGGCGGCGGGCTCCACCGCCGGGGCGGAGGAGGTGTGGGGCCGTTCCCTGCCCTATCTCGTCCCGGTGGACAGCCCCGAGGGGGAGGAGGTGCCCAACTACCGCTCCACCGTCACCCTGTCAGCGGACCAGGTCAAAGCCCTGGCGGAGGGGGCGGGGCTGGCCTGCGACCTGTCCGGGGAGCCGTCGGGCTGGTTGACAGATGTCGTCCGAAGCGCCTCCGGCCGGGTGGCCTCCCTGAAGCTGGGGGGCGCGGAGCTGTCCGGCGGCGCGGCCCGGTCGCTGTTCTCCCTGCGCTCCGCCGCCTTTGAGGTGAGCGAGGCGGAGGGCGCGTTTACCTTCTCCGTCACCGGCTACGGCCACGGGGTGGGCATGAGCCAGTACGGGGCCAACGCCCTGGCCAAGCAGGGCAAAGGCTGGCGGGAGATCCTGGCCCACTACTACACCGGGGCGGAGTTACAGGCCGCGCCCTGAACCCCCGGCGGGCCGTTATAAATTGGAAACAATTATGATCATTTTATTAAATTTCCCCTGAGCGTTGCAATTTTCCACCCCCTATGGTAAGATATGAGAGCCAAATCCAAGGACAAACGCCGGGAAAAAGTCCCGGTTTTTGCCCAGATACCATAGGAAGTGACGTTTCTCATGAGCTATTCCTCCAAGGGCCGGCGGGCCGCCCCCTACCGCCACACCGGGCGGCGCTCCCGCTCCGGCGGATCCCCGCTGATGTCCGCCCTGTTCTTCCCCGCCGCCATCCTCTACCACGAGCTGCTGCTGCGTATCTTCGACCGGAGCACCCCCTTCTTTGATATCGCCCTGCTGCGGATCCTGCTGTTCTCCGCGGCGGCGGGGTTGCTGCTGTTCCTCCTCCTCGACCTGCTGCCCTGGAAATCCGCCAGCCGGATCGCCGGGGGCGTGATCCTGGGCCTGGGCACGGTGCTGTTCTGCGTGGAGCGGGGCTGCCGGGCCACCTTCAACCTCTACTACGGCCTGGGCTTCATGGGCGGCATGGCCGGGGACGTCACCGGGGACTTCGGCTCCACCGTGGTGTCGGTGATCCTGGGCCTGATCCCCTTTATCCTGCTGTCCTTTGTGCCCCTCATCGCCTACATCCTCCTGCGGAACATGGTGTTCCAGGAGGACGGGCAGGAGAACCTCACCCGGATCATCCTGGCCGTTGGCATAGTGATCTTCCAGCTGGGGGGATGGGCCCTGTCCGCCTTCGGGGGGCAGGCCCGGTACTACACCTATGAGTACACCGCCAACGTGTCCATCCCCCACTTCGGGGTGATGACCTCCCTGCGGCTGGAGCTGGAGTACGCCGTCGCCGGTATCCCCACGCCGCCCCTGGGCGAGTTCATCGACCCGGTGGACACCCCCGCCCCCACCGGCACGGGGAGCCCGGAGCCCACCGCCGATCCCTCGGCGGATCCCTCCTCCAACCCCGTCCAGAAGCCCATTCCCACCGGGCCCAACACCTTGGGCATCGACTTCGCCGCCCTGGCGGAGGGCGAGTCCAACGAGACGATCAAAAATATCCACCAGTATCTGGCCAGCCTCACCCCGTCGGAGAAGAACCAGTACACCGGGATGTTTGAGGGCAAGAACCTGATCCTCCTCACCGCCGAGGGCTTCTCCCCCTACGCCATTAACCAGGAGCTCACCCCCACCCTCTATAAGCTCACCCACGAGGGCTTTGTGTTCAACAACTTCTACCAGCCGGACTGGACGCAGTCCACCTGCGGCGGCGAGTTCGCCATCACCACCGGCATCATCCCCAACTGGGTGCGGGGCGGGCTGGCCGCCAACGCCAGCGCCGACATCGCCATGCCCAACACCTTAGCCAAGCTGTTCGCCGCCAAGGGCTACGCCGTCCCCGCCTGGCACAACCACACCTACACCTACTACGGACGGGACAAGTACCTGGGCAATTACGGCTACGACTACAAGGGCATTGGGAACGGGCTGGAGCTGCCCCACACCACCTGGCCCAACTCCGACCTGGAGATGATGGAGGCCACCGTGGACGGCTATATCAACGACTACGTCCAGAACGGCAAGAATTTCCACGCCTACTATATGACGGTGAGCGGCCACGGCTACTACTCCTGGGGCGGCAACAAAATGTCCCTGAAGCACCAGGCGGAGGTGCAGGCCAAGTACCCCAGCCTGTCCGAAACCTCCCAGGCGTACCTGGCCTGCAATATGGAGCTGGATCTGGCGCTGGAATACCTGGTGGACAAGCTGGAGGCGGCGGGCATCGCCGACGATACCCTGATCGTCATGACCGGCGACCACTACCCCTACCTGATGGTGGATGAGAAGGCGGGCGCCGACTACTACAACGAGCTGCGGGGCTTTACCGACAAGGAGGGGGACACCTCCCGGTACAAGAACACCCTGCTGATGTGGAGCGGGGCCATCGAAACCCCCATCCAGGTGGACACCCCCTGCTACACCCCGGACATCGTGCCCACCCTCTGCAACCTGTTCGGGCTTCCCTACGACTCCCGGCTCTACTCCGGGCGGGACATCTTCGCGGAGAATTATCAGGCGGACCAGTATTCCAATTGTATGCCCCTGGTGGTGTTCGCCAACAACGTGGGCCGTGGGAACAGCTGGATCACCGCCGCGGGCACCTACGAGGCGGGCAGCGGCTTCACCCCCAACCCCGGCGTCACCGTGGACGACGAGTACGTCAGCCGGGTGAACCGGCTGGTGGCGGCCAAGGTGAACTACGCCAAGCTCTTTATCCAGGAGGACTATTACGCCCACGTGCCCCTGCCGGAATGAATAGACGAAGGCCCTCCCCGCCGGGGAGGGCCTTTTCCTGTTCCGTTTATGCTTCCGCGCTTCCTGTGCCGCAGGCGATGGTGAGGGCACAGGGCAGGTTCTTCACGGTGGTGATCTGCTGCTCGCCGCCGAACTCGCCGTCCACCGTCCAGGCCACGGGCCTGCCGCAGGTGAAGGTGATCTCCCCGGCTTCGATGCCCACCACCGCGCCGTCCCCGTCCTTGGACAGCTCCAGGGTGGTGAGGGCGGTGAGGATATCCTGCCAGTCCTTGGGCGTCCTGGGCTGGCGGATGAGGATGACCTCGAACTGGCCGTCGTCCAGCCGCACCTTGTCCCGGGGCAGGTTCACCAGGCCCCCCACCGACACGGTATTGCCCACCATGCCGTAGATGAAGTCCCCTTCCAGCTCCTGGCCCTCGGGGGTGGTGACCCGCATATGGTAGCTGGGGATGCTGGCCAGGCGGCCCATGCCCTCCAGCACGTAGGCGAAGTGGCCCAGCAGGTTCTTGTTGGCCTGGGGGGTGGAGTAGGACACATCGGTGAACAGCCCGAAGGCCGCCACGTAGGTGAAGGGCTTCCCCTCCGCCTCCCCCACGTCGATGGGCCGGGGAACCCCCGCCCCCGCCACCTCCGCCAGCTCCGGCACGGTTTTGGGCAGCTCCAGGGTGCGGGAGAAGTCGTTGGTGGTGCCCGCCGGGATGTAGCCCAGCACCGGGCGCTGATCCGCGGGCAGGGCCAGCAGGCCCTGGACCGTCTCGTTCAGGGTGCCGTCCCCGCCGCAGCACACCACCCGGTCAAAGGCGGAGCCCTCCTCCAGGACGGTGCGGGTGGCGTCCCCCCGCCCCTGGGTGGGGTGGACGGTAACGGCGTAGCCCTGCCGGGAAAAGACCTCCACCACGTCGGACAGGGTGGCCTTGGCCGTCTTGCGGCCCGCGGCGGGGTTATAGATGTACAACAGCGTTTTCATGGCTCTGATCTCACTCCATACGGATCTTCTCTGGGGAACTGTATTATACCCAAATCCCGGCTGGAATACAATGAACATTCTGTAAAACCCTGCCCTTGCCAGAAGGGGATGCTGAACGGTATAATAAATCTGTCAAAATTCCCCCCATTCCACGTTGTCACGCTGCGCCTGCTCACGACGGCTCCGCGCTTTTTGTAAGGATGTGACCCCAATGAACCGGAAAACCTTCGCCGCCGCCTTCCCCCACACCGTCCCCGTGCTGATGGGCTACCTGTCCATCGGCGTGGTGTTCGGCTGGATGCTGTCGGCGGCGGGCTTCGCCCCCACCTGGGCGGCCCTCATGTCCGTTACCATCTACGCGGGCAGCGGGCAGTACCTGGGCGTGGATCTGCTGGCCAACGCCTCCCCCCTGGCGGACGCGGCCTTCCTCACCCTGATGATCAACTTCCGCCACCTGGTCTACGGCCTGTCCATGCTGGAGAAGTTCCAGGGCATGGGCTGGCGGAAGCTGTATATGATCTTCTCCCTCACCGACGAGACCTACGCCCTGCTGGCGGGGGTGGAGGCCCCGGCGGGGGTGGACGAAAAGGGCTTCTACTTCGCCATTGCCCTGCTGGATCACCTGTACTGGATCGCAGGGTCCATCCTGGGCGCGGCGGCGGGGGCGCTGATCACCATCAACACGGAGGGCATTGACTTCGCCATGACCGCCCTGTTCCTGGTCATCGCCGTGGAACAGTGGCAGTCCAGCGAGAGGCACGCCCCGGTGTTTTTGGGGGCGGCGGGGACGCTGGCCTGCCTGCTGATCCTGGGCCCGGACAACGGGCGGTTTTTGATCCCGGCGCTGTTTATCCTGGTGGCGGGGCTGCTGATCCTCCGGCCCGCCCTGGAGGGGGACGGTGCGCCGAAAGGGGGCGAGCCCGCATGACAACCGGACAGATTGCCGCCCTGGTGGCGGTGATGGCCGTGGTGACGTTTCTGACCCGGGCCCTGCCCTTCCTGCTGTTCGGCCGGGGCGGGAAGCCCCCGGAGGTGGTGCTGTACCTGGGGCGGTTCCTGCCCCCGGCGGTGATCGCCATGCTCATCGTGTACTGCTACCGGGGCACCGGCTTCGCCGACCCCGGCGGGTGGGCGCCGGGGCTCATCGCGGGGCTGGCGGTGGTGGGGCTCCACCTGTGGAAGAAGAACAATATGCTGTCCATTGTGGGCGGGACTATCCTCTATATGGTGTTGGTGCAGGTAGTATTTTGAACGGGCACACTGGGGCGGATGAGGGGCAGCCGTCCGGTGTACCCGTTCCCCTCACGAAAGACAGAGGGCGCACCCCCTTGGGAGGAACTTCGTAAAGAAGTTCCTCCCAAAACTTTTGTAAAGCCAGCCGAGAGT
>CASTQR010000006.1 GCA_949451265.1 uncultured Eubacteriales bacterium
CAGCCCTTGCCGATGAAGGTGAACACGCCGTTCTTCCCGGTGGTGGAGCTGAGGGAACCCAGCCCGCCCCCTGCCGTGCCGCCGGAATCCCCCTGGCCGATCTGCTGGATCTCGCCGCCGCCGGTGATCACATAGGCGTCCTCCCCCACGGGGGCCACGTTCCCCGACCCGTCCACGGCGTACAGCCCGGACAGCCCGTCCACCGGCTTGCCGTTGACGCTCACACTGGATCCGGAGGGCGCCGGGGCCGCCGCCCCCTCAAAGCCGTAGCGGTAGGAGCGCAGGCCCAGCATCCCCACCACTTCCCGGGTACTCAGGGAGAAGCTCTTGCCGTTGGTGCCGGTAAAGGTGACCATCTTCGGGTTGCCGGAATCGGTCAGGGAGGAGATGGCGATGGAGGCCACGCCGCCCCCCACGTCGCAGCCTTTGGCCTTCAGCTTGGAGGCCAGGGCGGCGGAGTCTATTGTTTTGGTGTAGTCGTTCTTTACACCGGAGGCGGCCTCATAGGGATCCGTCTTGCCCACCAGATAGGGGTAGTTGGCCTGATTGCCCGGCCAGACGGTGGAGGAGCTCTCGCTGGCCCCGCCGTTGCTGGAGTAGTAGGAGGTCTGGGCGATCTTTCCGTTCCAGACGGCCACCTGCCCCACGGTCTGTTCCACGGCGGCGTCGGAGTTTGCCCCGGCCCTGGTGCGGCCGGAGTAAGCCTGACAGTGGGTCTCGGCACAGATGTCGAAGTGATAGCTGCTGTGCTTGCTGCCCAGGGAGAGGGCGTAGCTCCGGGCGGCCACCGCCTGGGCCTTCAGCGCCTCGATGGGCCAGCTGTTGGACATCTCGTGGGGCACCACGCCCTTGATGTAGTCCTCAAATTCCAGAATGTTCACCACCGTGAGGCTGCCGCCGTTTACCCGCTCGAACCGGAAGCCCCCCACATAGGTGCAGTTCCTGCTCAGGGTGACGTACTCCCCCGGCCCCGCCGCGTTGGGCTCCATGCCCAGGCCGGTGCCCTGGCCCAGGTCGTCGAACTGGAACAGGATGGTGTTGGTGCCGGTGGCCACCACGCTGATGCCGTACTCCGAAGTGCCCTTGAGGACGGTCTCCACCCCCTGCCCGGACAGGGCCGCCTGGGCCGCCACCGCCCCGTCCCGGGTGGTGTAGTTGCCGATCCGGGCGCAGAACGTCCCGCCGATGTAGGCCGGGAAGCCGCCCTGATAGGCGGACGCCGCCGCCTGGGCCTCGTCATAGGTGGCGTAGACGCCGGGGAGCTGGAGGTGGTATTCCCCCACCGCCACCGCCGAGTCCGTGAGGGCAGAGTGGTAGCTGGTGTAGCCGCCGAAGGTGCCGTAGTAGACGTTCATGGTCTTGACGACTGAAATGGCCTTCTGCTCCGTGGCCCCCAGGGGGACAAACCGGCTGGCGGCGTCGTAGTACCCGAAGCGGTAGCCCGCCCCGGTGGTGTTGGCGAAATTCAGCCCCTCCATGGAGCCGGTGCCGAAGTGGAGGCCCACCCGGATGATCCGCCCCGAGCCCCCGGCGGGGGCGGCGGCGGCCCGGTTTCCCCCGGCGCACAGGGACAGCAGGACGGCGGACAGGCACAAGGCTGCAATTTGCACGAATTTTCGCTTCATGGGCTTCTCCATTTCTCCACTTCGGGGATTGGTGTGAAATTGACACTTTAACGCGTTGATGTTATCATGGATAAGAGATACTGCGGGGCTGTGCCCCGCGCACCCCAATTTTCGACAGTATTTTTATTATAGCGTATCCGCCGTCAGGCCGCAAGCCCCAAATTCCCGGCGGGCGCACAGGAGGCAGATTGTCATGGAGCAATATAAAGTGGGCGTCATCGGCGCCACCGGCATGGTGGGCCAGCGTTTTGTCACCCTGCTGGAGCACCACCCCTGGTTCAAGCTGACGGCGGTAGCCGCCAGCCCCCGGTCCGCGGGCAAGCGGTACGAGGATGCCGTGGCGGGCCGCTGGGCCATGGACACCCCCATCCCGGAGGAGGCGAAGGGGCTGGTGCTGCTCTCCGCCCAGGACGATGTGGAGAAAATCTGCGGCATGGTGGACTTCGTGTTCTCCGCCGTGGACATGAAAAAGGACGAGATCCGCGCCCTGGAGGAGGAGTATGCCCGCCACGAGTGCCCGGTGGTGTCCAACAACTCCGCCCACCGCTGGACGGACGACGTGCCCATGGTGATCCCGGAGGTGAACCCGGAGCATATCGAGATCATCAAGGCCCAGCGGGAACGGCTGGGGACGAAGCGGGGCTTCATCGCCGTGAAGTCCAACTGCTCCATCCAGAGCTACGTGCCCGCCCTGTCCCCCCTGCGGGAGTTCGGCATCGAGAAGGTGCTGGTGTGCACCTACCAGGCCATCTCCGGCGCGGGCAAGACCTTTGAGACCTGGCCCGAGATGGTGGATAACCTGATCCCCTACATCGGCGGCGAGGAGGAAAAGAGCGAACAGGAGCCCCTGAAGGTGTGGGGCCGTGTCGAGGGCGGGAGGATTGTCAATGCCGAGGGCGTGTCCATCACCGCCCAGTGTCTGCGGGTGCCCGTGTCCAACGGCCACACCGCCGCCGCCTTTGTCACGTTCAAAAACAAGCCCACCATGGAGCAGATGAAGCAGGCATGGGCCAGCTTCAAGGGCCGCGCCCAGGAGCTGGCCCTGCCCTCCGCACCCCAGCAGTTCCTCCACTACTTTGAGGAGCCCGACCGGCCCCAGGCCCGCCTGGACCGGGACCTGGAGGGGGGCATGGCGGTGTCCATCGGCCGCCTGCGCCCGGACACCCAGTATGATTACAAGTTCGTCTCCCTGTCCCACAACACCCTCCGTGGCGCGGCGGGCGGCGGCGTGGAGCTGGCCGAGCTGCTGTGCGCCGAGGGCTATATTGAGCGCAAATGAGGAGGGCTTTTATGGAAAAAGTGTTCTATACCTGCGGCGATGAGGGGCTGGAGGAGCTCAATCAGGCGCTTTCCTCCGGCGGCACCGTCAAAACGGTGACCGTCACCGGCGGCAAGGACTACCGGACCGCCGCCGAGGCATATATTGTGGTGGACTTGCCGCCGCAAGCTGACAATCATTAGAAAGGGTGCATTTCATACTATGAGAACTCCCGTCTTTACCGGATCCTGCCCCGCCCTGATCACCCCCTTTGATGGGAACAACATCATCAATTACGATGCCTTCGGCAGGCTCATCGACGCCCAGATCGAGGCCGGGGTGGACGCGGTGTGCGTCTGCGGCACCACCGGCGAGTCCGCCACCATGTCCCTCCGGGAGCACATCGCCGCCGTGGAGTTTTGCGTAAAGCGGGTGAACCACCGGGTGAAGGTCATCGCGGGGGCGGGCTCTAACGACACCTCCGCCGCCGTCTACCTGTCCCAGCACGCCCAGGACTCCGGGGCCGACGCCCTGCTCCACGTCACCCCCTACTACAATAAGGCCAGCCAGACCGGGCTGATCAAGCACTACGAGTACATCGCCGACCGGGTGGAGCTGCCCATTATCCTCTACAACGTGCCGGGGCGCACCGGGGTGTCCTTCACCGCCGAGACCTACAAAATCCTGTCCGAGAACCCCAAGATCAACGGGGTCAAGGAGGCCAGCGGCAATTTCTCCCTGCTGGCCCATACCCGGTTCCTCTGCGGGGACGACTTCTACATCTGGTCCGGCAACGACGATCAGGTGGTGCCCATGATGGCCCTGGGCGCCAAGGGCGTGATCTCGGTGGCCTCCAACATCATCCCGGAGGTCATGGTGAACATGAGCCACCTGTGCCTGGACAATGACTTCGCCGCCGCCTCCAAGCTGCAAATCCGGTACATGGATCTCATCGACGCTTTGTTCACCGAGGTGAACCCCATCCCCATCAAGGCCTCCATGAATCTGCTGGGCATGGACGCGGGCTCCCTGCGCCTGCCCCTCTGCGATATCTCCGACAAGAACCTGGACACCCTCCGCCGCGCCATGGAGCGGGCGGGCCTGCTGAAGTAAAAGGAGCCGTCTTTATGCGAAAGATTATCCTCTCCGGCTGCTGCGGCCACATGGGCCGGGTGGTGGCGGACATCTGCGCCAGTGACCCGGATGTGGAAATTTCCGCCGGCATCGACCTGTTGGCCCAGCCCATGGAAGGCTTCCCTGTGTTCCCCACCCCCGCCGCCTGCGGGGTGGAGGGCGATGTGCTGATCGACTTCTCCCACCCCGCCGCCCTGGAGGGTCTGCTGGAGTTCTGCGAGGCCCGGAAGCTGCCCGCAGTGCTGGCCACCACCGGGTACTCGGAGGAACAGCTTGCCAAAATTGACGAGGCGGCCAAGGCCATCCCCGTGTTCCGCTCCGCCAATATGTCCATCGGCATCAACGTGCTGCTGGAGCTGGTGAAGCGGGCCGCCGCCCTGCTGGGGGAAGGCTTCGACGTGGAGATCACCGAGCGCCACCACCGCCGGAAGCTGGACGCCCCCAGCGGCACCGCCCTGATGCTGGCGGACGCGGCCTCCGCCGCCCTGCCCTACGAGGCGGAATACGTCTGTGACCGCTCCGGCGTCCGCAAGCCCCGGGACAGCCGGGAGATCGGCATCTCCTCCCTCCGGGGGGGCACTATTGTGGGGGATCACTCCGTGGTGTTCGCGGGCCGGGACGAGGTGATCGAGTTCAGCCACCACGCCGCCAGCCGGGAGGTGTTCGCCGTGGGCGCGGTGCGGGCCGCCAAGTTCCTGTCAGGGGTGGGCGCGCCGGGGCTGTACGATATGTCCTGCCTGATCAACGGATAAGAGAACTCCCTCCGGCCTTGCCGGAGGGAGTTCTCTTTCGTATTTATGCCAAAACAGCCCGGTGGAATACCTTCTTGCCCTTTTTTATGATGACGCCCTCCCCGGCGAATTTCTCCCTGGGGAACTGGGCGGCGGGGTCAGTCACCTTCTCGTCCGCCACCATCACACCCCCCTGCTGGATGAGCCGTCGGGCCTCGCCGTTGGAGGCGGCCAGCCCGCACTTTACCAGCAGGGTCAGCGCTCCGATGGCCCCATCCGTAAAGTCAGCATCGCCCAGAGTGGTGGACGGCATGTCGGCGGCGCTCCCGCCGGTGGAGAACAGGGCCCGGGCGGCGGCCTGGGCCTTGTCCGCCTCCTCCCTGCCGTGCACCATATTGGTCAGCTCCCAGGCCAGGATCTCCTTGGCCTGGTTGAGCTGAGCATCCTTCCAGGTGTCCATCTCGTCGATCTGCTCCAGGGGCAGGAAGGTGAGCCAGCGGATGCACTTCATCACGTCCGCGTCCCCCACGTTGCGCCAGTACTGGTAGAAGTCGTAGGGGCTGGTCTTGTTGGGGTCCAGCCACACGGCGTTGCCGGCGGTCTTGCCCATCTTGTTCCCCTGGGAGTCGGTGAGCAGGTTGATGGTCATGCAGTGGGAGTCCTTGCCCAGCTTCCGGCGGATGAGCTCCGTGCCGCCCAGCATATTGCTCCACTGGTCGTTGCCGCCGCACTGGAGGTTGCAGCCCACCGTCTGGAACATATGGTAGAAGTCGTAGGACTGCATGATCATATAGTTGAACTCCAGGAAGGACAGTCCCTTCTCCATGCGCTGCTTGTAGCAGTCCGCCCGGAGCATATTGTTCACCGAGAAGCAGGCCCCCACCTCCCGCAGCAGCTCCACGTAGTTAAGATCCAGCAGCCAGTCGGCGTTGTTCAGCATCATGGCCTGGCCCGGGCCCTCGCCGAAGTCGATGAACCGCTCCATCTGGTGCTTGAAGCACTGGGCGTTGTGGTTAATGTCCTCCCGGGAGAGCATTTTCCGCATATCGGTGCGGCCGGAGGGGTCGCCGATGGTGGTGGTGCCGCCGCCGATGAGGGCGATGGGCTTATTCCCCGCCTGCTGGAGCCGCTTCATCAGGGTGAGGGTGACGAAGTGCCCCGCCGTCAGGCTGTCCGCCGTGCAGTCGTAGCCAATATAGAAGGTGGCTTTGCCGTTGTTGATGAGGTCCTTCACCTCGTCCTCGCTGGTGACCTGGGCCACAAGGCCCCGGGCCACGAGTTCGTCATAAAGTGTCATGATGTTCTTCCCCTTTTATCGTTTTTTTGTGATTTACCCCGCCTCCGGCACATTGGCGTAGTCCCACTGGTGATCCTCCGCCATCTTGCCGCTGGTGACGTTGAAGTACCGCCATTCATATTTCTCGCCCAGCTGCTGCTGTCCGTTGGCGTCCCAGGTCACGTCCACACAGCGCCACTTCCCGTCCGGCTTCACCACGTTCCAGGCGTGGTCCATGGTGCTGTGGGAACCCGCGCCCACCACCGTGACGCACTCGACGCCCAGCATATCCATCAGGAGCTGGAACGAAGTGGCGTAGCCCAAACACACCGCCGACCGGTTCACCAGCCCGCCGTAGGGGCCGTAGGCGTCCCGGGAGGTCTCCGCCATGATGTCCATGTGGCTCCAATCATAATCTACATTGACAGTCATCCAGGTGTAGACGGCGGTCTCCTTTTCCAACCCGGTCATGCCCTCGGTGATGATCCCGTCCAGGATCTCCTTTGCCGCGTCGTAGATTTCCCTGTCCTGCCCGGAAAGCCCCGCCGGATCGCCCTGCTCCCAGGCGGCGAGGATAGCGGACGTATCGTAGATGGACATATCCTCCTCGTTGGGCGGGGTGAACAGCTCCCTATCCGGATAATTGGGATCCGGCGTCCCCTGCATACCGCTGCTGCCCTGGACGTACCGCCGCAGGAAGTCCACGGTGTCCGGGGAGGCGGCGAACCGGGGCAGGGAAACCGCCGCCTGGGCCGGGTCATCGCACATGAGCAGGGCGGCGTACCGCCCGGACTGTATGGTCTGGGCCTTCCCCAGCCCCTCCAGCAGGCGGTTGAGCCTGGCTGCTTCATCCTTCTCCCCGGCCTTAGCGTAGATATCCCGCAAATCCGCTGCCTGCCCCTTTCGATCCTCCACCTTCTCCCTCAGGATGGGCAGCAGGGCCCTGGCCTCCTCCTCCCCGCCGGTCTGGAACAGCACCAGCGCGCAGGGATTCTCGGTAATATCAAATCTGTCGCCGCCCTCCGGGTCCCACCAGGCGTACGCGCAGTCCTCATACAGCTCCGGGGTGGGGCCAAACTTCCAGGCCGCGGCGGCGGGGCCGACGGATGAGACATCCTGCCACCCCTTGCTCTCCATCGTCCTCCAGTCCGGGCAGACGCCGCCCTCCGCCAGCAGGCGGTAGAGCAGGTCGGAAAGCCCGACGGCGGGCTCGGAGGTGACAGGGGCAAGCTTGCGGGGCTCAAAGCCGTTTTCCAGCAGGTCGAGGAAGGTCTCCTCCGCCAGCTTGGAGTTTGGACAGACGAACTCGCCCACGTACTCCCCCTTGCGGCAGACGGAGATGGAGAAGGTATCGTCCCAAAGCTTCACCGGGGACGCGCGCAGCGCCTCCTCCACCCGGGCGGCGGCGTCCTCGTCCGGGCAGCGCAGCACGGTCAGCTCAAATGTCCCCGCGCCGGGCATGACAAAAGCCTGCTTGAAGTCCTTTTTGTCGATATGGCGGATGTCCGTCAGATGGGCGTTTACGTCTCTCAGCCTGCTGGGCTGTTTCGCGCAACCGGCCTCGTAGAGGGCATACCAGATCTCATTGACCAGATCCGTGGTGGAGACGTCCTTCGCGGGCGCGGGGGAGGGCGTGGGCTCCTCCGTCGGCAAGGGCTCCGTCTCCAACGGGTTGGGCACGTCCACCTGGGGTTCGCAGGCGGACAGCAGGCCCAGCGCCAGGGCGGCGCAGAGCAGCAGGGATAGCAGTCTCTGTGTACGTTTCATGATAAGCTCCTTTCTCATAGTCCTGTCCCAAGCAGCCGCATACGTCAAAACACCCCCTGTCCCATCGGGACAGAGGGCGAAAGCTCGCGGTACCACCTCTGCTTTGCTGCCTTCTCACAAAGACGGCCTCAGGGGGTTCCCACCAGAACCCCGGCGCTGTACCGGGCGCGCCCGTCCGGCCCTACTGGGGAACGCGTCCCGTTCAGGCGGATGCTCCGAGGGGTATTCACCGGGCACTCCTCTCCCCCTTCCACCAAAACGGGGGCTCTCTGGGCAGGCGCGGGCCGGTTACTGGGCCTCATCCTCGCATTGGGTGGATTTTATCACACTCTCCCCGGTTTGTCAAACCCTATTCCCCGGCCGGATCGCCGCTGGACGGCCCCACAAGCTGTTTCCAAATATATGAAATACTGTAAGTATTATGTAAATTCATAAAAATTACAAAAAACCCTTTACAATCCATTAGAAAACTGCTATACTATATCAAACCGATAGGAAAGGAGGCGATGACGATGAAGGTCATCTATACTGTTCCCGTTGATATCGACGAGTTGATCTTCGCCGGAAAGATTACCGTTCCCAGCGAGCGCTAAGCGTAAGCCTAAACGGAAACTTCACAGGCAAAGATGTGACTCGTCCCTTTTGGGGACGTTTTTATTTTGGAAAAAACCCGACCGCTGTGACAGCGGCCGGGTTTTTCGCGCTCACCTGCGGCTGTTCCTGCCCAGGAACCGGAGCAGGTACAAAAACAGGTTGATGAAGTCCAGGTAGAGCTGGAGGGCGGAGTAGATGGACGCCTTTTGCAGCATCACCTCGTCGCCGTAGAAATACTCGTAGTTGGCCTTGATCTTCTGGTTGTCATAGGCGGTGAAGCACAGGAACACCACGATGCCTACCATGCAGATGATCCGCTCCAGGCTGGAGAAGGGCAGGAACATGGTCAGCAGCCCCGCCACCAGCAGGAAGATCAGTCCGCCGACCAGCAGGGGGCGCAGCCGGGACAGGTCGGCCTTGGCGAACCGGCCGTACAGGGCGAAGGCCCCGAAGAACAGGGCGGTGATGCCGAAGATATAGATCAGGTTGGCCACCTCATACAGCACGAAGTACACGGAGAACACCATGCCGTTGAGCACGGAATACAGAGCGAACAGCCCCCGGGTCACCCCCACCGACCGTTTCTGGATCCCGGCGGACAGGATCAGCACCACCGCCAGCTCGGCGATCAGCAGGATCATGGGCAGGTAGGGGATGGAGAACAGGTAGAACACCGTCCCCGTGGCGGCCAGCGCCGCCGCCAGCACAAAGGTGATCATCAGCCCCAGGAACATCCAGCCGTAGGTTCGGGCCACGTACTGGTTCAGCGTCAGCTGCCCCTTGGCGTAATCGCTGTCGAAGTCGTAGCGGTTTATGTTTCGTTCTTCCATGGTCAACTCTCCTTATCCACCTGTTTCATCTGCTTCAGGTTTCCGATTTTCTCCGCCCGGCGGTCCAGCTCGGCCAGCACGTTGCTGAGGGGAATCCCCTTCTCCGCCAGCATCACCATCAGGTGGTAGATGAGGTCGGACACCTCCCCCACCGTGTCGGCGGGGACGTCGTTCTTCGCCGCGATGATGGTCTCGGCGCACTCCTCCCCCACCTTCTTCAGGATCTTGTCCAGCCCCTTGTCGAACAGGTAGCAGGTATACGATCCCTCCTGGGGGTTGGCCTTCCGGTCCAGTACCACCCGGTACAGGGCCTCCAATGTGCTGTCCATAGCATTCCCTCCTGCGGTTCTTCTATTATAGATCAATCCGGTTAAAAAAGCAACTGTCCGCCCCGGTGTGGCAGGTGGGCCCGTCGGGGGCGCAGAGGTAGAGCAGGGTGTCCGTGTCGCAGTCGGCGTAGGCCTCCTGCACGTGGAGGAAGTTCCCGCTGGTCTCCCCCTTGTTCCACAGCTGGTTCCGGCTCCGGCTCCAGAACCAGGCGGTCTTGGTGTCCAGCGTCCGCTCCACCGCCTCCCGGTTGGTGAAGCCCACCATCAGCACCGCCCTGGTGTCCACGTGCTGGATCACCACCGGGATCAGCTCCGATTTTTGAAACAGCAGATCCAGATCAAACATTTCCTATTCCTCCCAGGGCGGAGTTTCCTTCCTCCGCTCCCATGGTTCCTTCCCCTTTACAGAGGGCCGTTCCTTTTTCGTCCGCCTGCGTTTTTCCACCTTGCTTTCTACCACGGCCCCCACCATCTCGCCGACGATATCCAGCACCAGCTCCAGCAGATCGTCTATCACGGTTCCTCACCTCCGCACCGGGATATTCCGTCCCCGCAGGAAGTCCTTCACCTGGGGCACCGTCAGCTCCCCGAAGTGGAACAGGGACGCCGCCAGGGCCGCGTCGCAGTCCGTTTGTTCAAATACCTCCGCGAAGTGCTCCAGGCTGCCGCACCCGCCGGAGGCGATCACCGGGATGGACACCGCCTCCGTCACCGCCCTGGTCATGTCCAGGTCGAAGCCCGCCTTGGTGCCGTCCGCGTCCATGGAGGTGAGCAGGATTTCCCCCGCCCCCAGTTCCTGGCCCCGCCGGGCCCAGGCCACCGCGTCCAGCCCGGTGGGGATGCGTCCCCCCGCCGTCACCACCTCGTACCAGCCCTCCGCCCTGCGCCGGGCGTCGATGGCCAGCACCACACACTGGGAACCAAACCGCTCCGCTGCCCTGGCGATCAGCGTCTCGTCCTTCACCGCGGCGGAGTTCACCGAGATCTTGTCCGCCCCTGCCCGGAGCAGCCGCTGGAAGTCCTCCAGGGTGCGGATGCCGCCCCCCACCGTGAGGGGGACAAACACCTGGGCGGCGGTGCGCTCCACCACATCTGCCACGGTGTCCCGTGCGTCGCTGGTGGCGGTGATGTCCAGAAACACGATCTCGTCCGCCCCCTGGTCTGAGTAGAACTTCGCCAGCTCCACCGGGTCGCCCGCGTCCCGGATGTTCACAAAATTGACCCCCTTCACCACCCGGCCGTCCCGCACGTCCAGGCAGGGGATGATGCGCTTGGCTAACATGGCAGGCCCTCCAAATAGCGGTCGATGTCCCGCTGGCTTTTCAAAACCACCGTTTTCTCCGGGTAGGCAGCTTGGATCGCTCTATGCCGCTCCCGCTTCCGCCGGGTGCGGCCCTTCCACAAAATCCACCACATAAATTCCAGATCCATTTTCTCGTCACAGCCCTCGGCCATGTCGGGCCGGCTTTTCCCCCGGTAGCGGAAATACCGCTTCCACGCCCGGACAAAGCAGGCCAGCCGGGGAAGATCAACCATGATAATTTTGTCCGCTTCCTCCAACCGCCGCTCAAACTCGAACTTGGTGTAGTTCCCGTCGATCACCCACTCCGGGTTCTCCATAAAGGCATGGACCATCCGGTGGGCCTCGTCCCGATCCCGCTCCTGCCAGTTGGGAGTAAATTGAGTGGTGTCAAAGTGGAGCACCGGCAGGCCGTACCGCTCCCCCAGCGCCCGGGCCAGGGTGGACTTCCCCGCCCCGCAGTAGCCCAGCACGGCGATCTTCATGACTGCGGCCCCGCTTCCCGGACGGCCTCCGCCAGATCCAGCGTTCCGGCATAGTACGCCTTGCCGATGATGGCCCCGTACAGCCCCATGTCCCGGAGCCTCTTCACATCGTCCAGGGTGGTGATCCCGCCGGAGGCCACGATACTACAGCCCACCGCCCTTTGCAGTTCGGCAAGCTGATCGAAGCTGGGCCCGGACAGCATCCCGTCGGTGGCGATGTCGGTATAGATCAGGGTTTTGACCCCCCGCTCCTCCATCCGCCGTGCCAGCTCCACCCCGGGCAGGCCGGAATCCCGCTCCCAGCCCGCGGTGCGCACCCGCCCGTCCAGGCAGTCGATGCCCACCGCCACCCGGTCGGGGCCGTACTGCTGGAGGGCGTAGTCCACCACCTCTGGCTTTGTCACGGCGGCCGATCCGATCACCATCCGGGTGGCCCCCGCCTCGCCAATGGTGATCACGTCCAGCTCGCTCTTGATCCCGCCGCCCAGCTCCACGGACAGGCCGGACTCCTGGATCACCTCATAGATGAAGGGGAAGTTGTGCCGCACCCCGTCCCGGGCCCCGTCCAGATCCACCATATGGATCCACCTGGCCCCGGCGGCGGCGAAGGCTTTCGCCGTCTCCAGGGCGCTGTTGGCCACCTGGCTGACGGTGGAAAACTCCCCTTTTTTCAGGCGGACGCACCGCCCGTCCTTCATGTCAATGGCCGGTAATAAAATCATGGGATCAATTCTCCAAAATTCTTCAGAATTTGCAGGCCCGACTCCCCGCTCTTTTCCGGGTGGAACTGGCAGCCGTACACGCCGTCCCACCCCACCGCCGCCGTCACGGAGGGGCCGTATTGGGTGGCGGCGATCACGTCCCCCCCATCGGCGGTATGGCCGCAGTAAGAGTGGACGAAGTACACATAGACCCCCTCGTCCAGCCCCCGGAACAGGGGGGACGGGTTGGGGAAGCTCAGGCTGTTCCAGCCGATGTGGGGCAGCTTCAGCGGGGTTTGGATCCGCTCCACGCCCCCGTGGATGAGGCCCAGGCCGGCGCAGCGCCGCCCCTCCTCCCCCCAGTCGAACAGCAGCTGCATCCCCAGGCAGATGCCCAGAATGGGCTTGCGCCCCGCCTGCCGGAGCACGGTCCTGTCCAGCCCCGTCTCCCGCAGCTTGTCTGCCGCGTCGGGGAAGGCCCCCACCCCCGGCAGGATCACGGCATCCGCCCCCTCGATCTCCCCGGCGTCTCCGGTGACAAGGGCGTTCAGGCCCAGGTAGGCCAGGGCGTTGGTGACGCTTTTCAGGTTGCCCACGCCGTAGTCCACAATGGCGATGGTTTTCATCACAGCGCCCCCTTGGTGGAGGTCACGCCCTCCCCCTCCACCCGGACGGCCTCCTTCAGGGCCAGCCCCAAAGACTTGAACAGGGCCTCGGTGATGTGGTGGGCGTTGTCCCCGTACTCGCAGTTCTGGTGGAGGGTCAGGCCCCCGTTCACGGCGAAGGCCCGCATGAACTCCACGGTCAGGCAGCTGTCGTAGCCGCCGATGACGGGCTGGGGCATGGGCGCGTCAAACACCAGATAGGGCCGGTTGGAGAGATCCAGCACCGTCCGGCACAGGGCCTCGTCCATGGGCACGAAGGCCGCGCCAAACCGCCGGATGCCCTTCCGGTCGCCCAATGCCTCCCGGAATGCCTGCCCCAGCACGATGCCCACATCCTCCACCGTGTGATGTCCATCCACGTGGAGATCCCCCAAGGCGGACAGCTCCAGACCAAACCCGGCGTAAAACGCCAGGGCGGTGAGCATGTGATCAAAGAATCCGATGCCGGTGGAGACGCTCACCTCTCCCCCGTCCAGGCAAAGCGCGAGTGTGATATCCGTCTCTTTCGTAGTGCGCTGTATGGTTGCGCGGCGCATATCCATTCTCCTTTTTTCCTCCTCAATTTCCGTACCGGAATATATGGTGAGCGTCTAAATATTTATTGCATTCTTTGGCACAGCATGTTATGTAATCCCGCACATGATGTTCGGATATGTATTTTGTGTGGGGAAAAGCATCCCCTTTGTTATGATAATCAAGGAGCAGCTTTTCTTTCCAAGCATTGACGCTCTCCATATCGACCATTCCCTCTAAGGAATACGCGTTGCTTTCTTTGATGCCATTGATTATCCGGGAGACGTTATCCTCCCAAAACATCAGTTCTTCTATTTGCATGCAGTCCGCGTAATAAGCCTCATTCATCGATATACCGTGGGATGGCGCCTGTAAAAACTTTTCCTTGAATGGCACCCGGACAGCATGATACCATATCATGTCAGACAGCAGATGAACCAGATAGCCAAGCACAAAATCCCTGTTTTCATCCGAGGAAAATTCCTCAAAAAAAGCGTCAAAATAACTCAGATGACTTTCCTTGGTGAACCCATAATGCGATACACGCTTTCGCTCTCTGGTAAAATCCGCTCTCATATGCACCGCGTCCGGGGCAATGCTTCCCAATAAAAAGTCACCATATGAACCGATTGAACCGGACTTTTCCGTATAGATTTTATCCGCGACCAGCAGATGCATCATTGGTTGTGCCATGGATTCGCTGCCCTCTTTCTCATTACTCAAAACGCACCCGGATGGAGTTGGCGTGGGCGGTGAGCTTTTCCGCCTGGGCCAGCGCGATAATTTCCCCGGCAATGGGCTCCAGTGCGGTCCGTTCAAACTCCAAAACGCTCATGGTTTTTAAAAAGCTGTCCACGCTCAACGGTGAGAAGAACCGGGCGGTGCCGCTGGTGGGCAGCACGTGATCCGGCCCCGCCAGATAGTCGCCCAGGGGCTCCGGCGTATACGCCCCCAGGAACACCGCCCCCGCATTCTCAATTTGGGGCAGCAGCGCCCGAGGAGCCTCCGTGACGATCTCCAGATGCTCCGGCGCGATCTCGTTTGCGATCTCCACGCACTGGGCCAGATCCCCGCACACAATGGCGCAGCCGAAGTCCCGAAGGGACGCCTCCATGATCTCGGAGCGGCTGAGATAGCCCGTCTGCCGGACGATCTCCCCGTCCACCGCCCGGGCCAGCCCCAGGTCGTCGGTCAGCAGCACCGCCGAGGCCAGCCGGTCGTGCTCCGCCTGGCTCAGCAGGTCGGCGGCCACAAATTTCGGATCGGCGGTGCGGTCGGCGATCACCAGCACCTCCGACGGCCCCGCCACCATGTCGATGTCCAGGGCGCCGTAGGCCAGCCGTTTCGCCGCCGCCACGTAGGCGTTCCCCGGCCCCACCAGCTTGTCCACCCGGGGGATGAAGCCCGCGCCGTAAGTCACCGCGGCCACCGCCTGGGCCCCGCCCACGGCGATGACCCGGTCCACCCCGGCGATTTTCGCCGCCGCCAGCACCGCGTCGCTCAAATTCTCCGTGGGGGGCGTGATCATGACGATCTCCCCCACCCCCGCCACCTTGGCGGGGACCGCGTTCATCAGCACCGAGCTGGGGTAGGCGGCGGTGCCGCCGGGGACGTAGATCCCCACCCGGCCCAGCCCCCGGACAATCCGGCCCACTTTCCCCCCATCGGGGGAAGTCCATTCGGCAGACTTCGCCAGCAGCTTCTCGTTATAGTCCCGGATGTTCCGGGCGGCGTGCTCCAACGCGGCGATCACCTCAGGCGGGCAGGCGGCATAGGCCTCGTCCAGCCGCTCCCGCCTGATCTCATAGGGAGCCTTGTGGTCGAACTGCCGGGAGTACCGCTCCACGGCGGGCAGGCCCTCCTGCCGCACGTTCTCCATGATGGCCTTGACGGCCAGCTCAATGTCCGCGTTCTTCTCCGCCGCCCGCGCCCGCATGGCGTCCAGCTGGCGGCGCTCGGCGGAGCCGTCCGCCCGGATGATCGTTATCATGTCCGTCCCTCCAATTCCCGCTCCACACGGGACAGAAAATCGGTGATCTCAGCCTTGTACAGCTTCATGGACGCGGTATTCACAATGAGCCGGGCCGACACCTGGGCCACGTCCTCAATGGGCTCCAGCCCGTTCTCCTTCAGGGTGGCCCCTGTCTCCACAATATCCACGATGCCGTCCGCCAGATCCAGTATGGGGGCCAGCTCCACGCTGCCCTCAACCTTGATGATGTCCACGTCCATCCCCTTGCCCTCGAAAAAGGCCCGGGTGACGTTTGGGTACTTGGACGCGACGCGCCGGGTCTTGTAGGTGCCGTAGAAATCCGTGCCCTTCCTCACCGCCAGGGCGAACCGGCACCGCCCGAAGCCCAGATCCAGCACCTCGTAAAAGGCCCCGCCCTTCTCCAGAATGGTGTCCTTGCCCACCACGCCCAGGTCGCAGACGCCGTGCTCCACGTAGGTGATCACGTCGGGGGCCTTGGCCAGCACCGCGTCCAGCGGGTAGTTGGGCAGGGCGTGGATGAGCCGCCGCCCCGGATGGCGCACCGGGGCGCAGTCCAGCCCCGCCCCCTCGAACAGCTCCACCGACTTGTCCTGCAAGCGCCCCTTGGTCAGGGCGATTCTCAGCCGTCCGCTCATACCGTCACCCGCCTCTCTGTCCCGTCCTCCAGGATCAGCACCTCCGCCGCCCCCTTTTCCCGGGCCAGGGACAGGGTGCTGTCCAGCGTCCGGCAGGGGGACAGCTCACAGCTCCCGGCGGGCCGTCTGTCCACCTCCGCCAGCGCCCTCGCCAGCTGGCCGGGGCCGTAGTGGATCACCGTTTTCAGCGCCGGCGTCTCCACGGTGAGGCAGGCCCCCACCGCGTCCACGTCCACGGCGAAGCCGGTGGCCTCCGCCTTCCGGCCAAACTGCTCCATCAGGTTATCGTACCGCCCGCCGGACAGCACCGGGGCCCCCGCCCCGGCGGCGTAGCCACGGAACACCACGCCGGTGTAGTAGTCCAACTGGTGCACCAGCCCCAGGTCGAACCGCACACAGCCCCCGTACCCGGCGGCGGACAGCTCCCCGTACAGCCGCCGCAGATAGTCCAGGCTCTCGCAGGGCCCCGCCAGCTTTTCCGCCCCGTCCAGCACCTCCGCCCCGCCGAACAGGTAGGGCAGGCGGCGCAGGGCGGCGCAGGCGTCCTGGCCCCGGTAGGGCTCCAGCAGGTCGTTGAGCAGGGCGAAGTTCTTGCCCTCAATGGCGGCGCGCAGCCGCTCCAGCTCCTCCCGGGGCATCTTCATCCGCCCCGCCAACGCCCGGTAAAACCCGGCGTGGCCCAGCTCGATGTGGAACCGCGCCAGCCCGCAGCACCGCAGGGCGTCCACCGCCATGGCCACCATCTCCAGGTCGGCCTTTTCCCCCACCGCGCCGATCATCTCCACGCCGCACTGGGCGATCTCCCGGCTGCCGCCCTGGTGGGCCAAACGGTCCCGGAACACGGTCTGCTCGTAGTACAGCCGCTGGGGAAGGGGCAGGTGCTTCAATTTCGTGGCCGCCACCCGGGCGATAGGGGCGGTGCAGTCGGGCCGCATGACCATGATCTTCCCCGAACGGTCGATGAGCTTCAGCATGGCCTCCTGGGGGATGGGGTTACCGGACTGGATAAACAGGTCATAGTATTCGACTTCCGGGGTGATGACCTCGGTGTAACCCCGGCGGCGGAACAGCTCCACCAGGGCGGACTGCACCTGGCGGCGCTCCAGGCACTCGGAGAACAGGCGGTCCCGGGTGCCCTCGGGGGTGTTGATGCGGATATTCATTGGGTTTCCTCCAAATTCTTTAGCTCGCTAACGCGATGAATTTTACCACATCCCCGCCACTGTGTCAACCCCGAAAACCTCCGCTTTAACGGGTCAGAACATTGATGACCAGCTCCGTATCCTCCAGCCATTCCGTCCCCCAATATTGGAACCCCAGCTTTTTTTGCAGCTCACGGGAGGCAGCATTAAATAAAGGATATTCACAGTCCAGGTAATTCACCGTCCCCTCCTGGAACAGCTTCCCGATCAAGGTTTCCAGGGCCTCCGACATCAGCCCCTTTCGCCGTTCCGGCGTGGCCATAGCGAAGGACAGCGATTTCCCTCGTTTCCCCCGGAATACCGGGTCGTCCGCCAGCTTTTCGTCAGGCGGGTGGACGCAGATGTGTCCCACGGCTTTCCCGCTTTCCTTGCTGACCAACGCCAAAAATTCCACGTTATCCAGCAGCCATTGGAAGGTTTCCAAGGCGGATTCCCGGTCTTCCACCCCGTTTAGGCCCAGCATCCGCTGAAGCTCCCCGTCCATGATATACCCGAAATAGTCCTCAAAATCGGCGGGCGTGTGCGGCCTCACAATCAACCGCTTTGTTTCAATGTACATTCTCTTGCCCTCCTTAAAACAGGCTGAACTGGCTGCTGTCCGGCAGGTCCCCGAAGGCCCCCGCGTCCTTAAGCTGCTCCAGATGGGTGCTGGACACCTTGGTGCAGGCCAGAGAGAACTCCTCGATGGACAAAAAGTCCTTTCCCTGCCGCTTGTCCATAATGTCCCAGCCCACTGTCTCCCCCAGGCCGGCCACCGAGGTAAAGGGCGGGATCAGCGCCTGCTTCTCCTCGTCAACCAGGAAATTCACGGCGTGGGACCGGCAGATATCCATCCGGGCAAAGCTGAATCCCCGAAGGTAGAACTCATAGCACACCTCCAGCGTGGTGAGCATATCCTCCTCCACCGCGGACGGGCGGTCCTTCTTCTCCTTGGCGTTCTTTTTGGCGTTGATCGCCGCCATTTTGCGCTTGACCACCTCCATGCCCCGGCACATATATTTCTCGTCAAAGGCCTTGGCCCGGATGGAGAAATAGGCGGCGTAAAAGGCCAGCGGCCGGTGGACCTTGAACCAGGCGATGCGGAAGGCCATCATCACATAGGCCACCGCGTGGGCCTTGGGGAACAGGTAGGCGATTTTCTTGCAGGATTCGATGTACCACTCCGGTACGCCGTGCTCCTTCATCTCGTTCTCCGCCCCGTCGGGCAGGCCCCGGCCCTTGCGCACCGCCTCCATGATCTTGAAGGCCCGGGTGTCCTTGAACCCCTTGGAGATGAGGAACAGCATGATATCGTCCCGGCAGCCAATGGCCTCATTGACCTTGGCGGTGCCGGAGGTGATCAGATCCTTGGCGTTGCCCAGCCACACGTCGGTGCCGTGGGAGAAACCGGACAGCCGCACCAGGATATCGAACTGGTTGGGGTGGGTGTCCTCCAGCATCCCCCGGACGAAGGGGGTGCCGAACTCCGGGATGGCCACCGCCCCGGTGGGGCCCAGCACGGGGTCGTCCTCGAAGCCCAGCTTTTCCGAGGTGGTGAACAGGCTCATGGTGTCCGGGTCGTCCAGGGGGATCTTCTTGGCGTCCTCCCCCGTCAGATCCTCCAGCATCCGGATCATGGACGGGTCATCGTGGCCCAGCATATCCAGCTTCAGCAGGTTGGACTCCATGGAGTGGTATTCAAAGTGAGTGGTGATGATGTCCGAATCCTTATCGTCCGCCGGGTGCTGCACCGGGCAGAAGTCGTAGATCTCCTTGTCCTGGGGAATGACCACCATGCCGCCGGGGTGCTGCCCCGTGGTGCGCTTCACCCCCATGCAGCCCCGGGCCAGCCGCAGCACCTCCGCAAAGGGCACGTTCCCCTTCCCCGTCTCCTCCAGGTACTTGCGGACGTAGCCGATGGCGGTCTTTTCCGCCACGGTGCCGATGGTGCCCGCCCGGAACACGTGATCCTGCCCGAACAGCTCGAAGGTATATTTGTGGGCGCTGGACTGGTACTCCCCGGAGAAATTCAGGTCGATGTCGGGCACCTTGTCCCCGCCGAACCCCAAAAACGTCTCGAAGGGGATATGGAAGCCGTCCTTCTCGTAGTCCGCGCCGCACACCGGACATTTCATGTCCGGCATATCCGCGCCGCAGCCGTAGGGGTGGGCGGGGTCCTGGGCGTAGTCGAAGTCGGCGTGCTTGCAGCTGGGGCAGCGGTAGTGGGCGGGCAGGGAGTTCACCTCCGTGATCCCCGACATGAAGGCCACCAGGGACGAGCCCACTGAGCCCCGGGAACCCACCAGATAGCCGTGCTCCAGCGAGTTCTGCACCAGCTTCTGGGCGGACATATAGATCACGTCGTAGTGGCAGCCGATGATGTCCTTCAGCTCCGCGTTGATCCGGTCGCACACGATCTGGGGCGGGTTGTCCCCGTAGAGGGCGTGGGCCTTGCCCCACACCAGGTCCTTCAGCTCCCCCTCGGAGTTCTCCAGCTTGGGGGTGAACAGCCCGTCTGGCAGGGGCCGCACGTTGTCGCACCAGCCAGCCACCAGGTTGGGGTTGTCCACCACCACCTCCCGGGCCTTGTCCTTCCCCAGGTAGGCGAACTCCTCCAGCATCTCGTCGGTGGTGCGGAAGTAGAGGGGGTTGTCGCTGTCCGCGTCCTCGAACTCCTTGGCGGCCAGCAGAATGTGGCGGTAGATCTCCTCCTCCGGCTCCATGAAATGGACGTCCCCGGTGGCGCACACCGGCTTGCCCAGCCGCTGGCCCAGCGCCGCCACCCGGCGGTTAAAGGCCCGCAGATCCTCCTTGTCCCGGGCGATCCGCTTGCCCTCCTTGTCCGGGCGGAGCATATAGGCGTTGTTGGAGAGGGGCTGGATCTCCAAAAAGTCATACCAGGACGCGATCCGCTCCAGCTCCCGATCCTCCTTCCCCGCGATGATCGCCCGGAACAGCTCCCCCGCCTCGCAGGCGGAGCCGATGATCAGCCCCTCCCGGTTCTCGTCGATGAGGGACTTGGGCATGATGGGGAAGCGGTTGAAGTGCTCCAGGTGAGACTTGGACACCAGCTTGTAGAGGTTGCGCAGCCCCGTCTGGTTCTTGGCCAGCAGGATCAGGTGGTAGGCGGACCGCCGCCCCCGCCCGCCCCGCTTCTGTCCGGCGAAGGCCCGGTTGATCTGGGCCGTCCGCTCCACTCCCCGCTCACGCAGCTGTGGGATCAGCCCAGCCAGGATCAGCCCGCAGGTCTCCGCGTCGTCATAGGCCCGGTGGTGCTGGAAGGGGGGCAGCTTGAGGGCGCTGGCCACCGTGTCCAGCTTGTGGTTGGGCAGGCTGGGCAGCAGGTACTGGGCCAGCACCATGGTGTCAAAATAGAGCGGGTCGAAGCTCCGGCCCGAACGATAGCAGTATTCCCGGATAAAGCCGGTGTCAAAGGCAGCGTTGTGGGCGCACAGGGGCGCGTCCCCCGCCCAGTCCAGGAAGGCGTCCACCGCCTCCTCCGGCGCGGGGGCGCCCTTTAACAGCTCGTCGGTGATCCCGGTGAGGGAGACGGTCTTGGCGCTCACCGGGTGGCCCGGATCCGCGAAGGAGGCGAACTTGTCCACCACCGCCCCGTCCCGTATGCGCACCGCGCCGATCTCGATGATGGCATCCGTCCGGGCGTCCAGCCCCGTGGTCTCCAGGTCGAAGGCCACGAACTCCCCCTCCAGCGGCATATCGCCGGGGCCGTGGACGGCGGCCTGCTCGTCCACATCGTTCTGGTAATACGCCTCCACCCCGTAGAGGATCTTGATCTTCTCCCCCCGGCCGGAGGCGCTGTAGGCGTCCGGGAAGGACTGCACCACCCCGTGGTCGGTGATGGCGATGGCGGGGTGGCCCCACTCGATGGCCCGCTTCACCACCGCCTTGGTGTCACACAGCCCGTCCATCATGGACATCCTGGTATGTAAATGCAGCTCCACCCGCTTGTCCGGGGCGGTGTCCTTCCGGCCCTCGGGCTTGGGCACCTCGTTGATGCCATAGGGCTCCATCACCAGATCGTTGTTGTCAAACCGCCCCAGGTTGGGCCGCCCCAGGATCTGGAGCCGCTGGCCCTTCTTCACCTTCTCGATGATGGGCTTGGCCTCGTCCCCCTCCATGAACCCGGTGACCCGGATGGATCCGGTGAGGTCGGTGACGTCGAAGCACACCACCCAGGCCCTGCGCTTAGGCAGCTCCCGGTGCTCTATATTGAACACCTCGCCCTCAATGAGGGCGCTGCGCATATCCAGCGCCAGCTCCCCGATGGGGGTGGGCTTCTTCCCCGCCCGGATCTTGCCGTAGATCTGCTTGGGCCGCTTTTTCCCGCCGCCGGGGGCGGGGGCTTTTGCCGGGGGCGGCGTCATTTTGGGGGGTGCGGGCCTGGGTGGGGCGGGTTTCTTCTCCGGCGACGGCTTTTCCGGCGCGGGCGGTGGCGCCGTCACTGGAGCCGCCCCTTCCGCCGGGGCGGGGGGCTCCACCGTCACCGACGCCTCGCTGAGGCCGAAGGCCGCTTTCAGCGCCGCCTCGGCTCGAACAAGCGTTTCACGTGAAACATCCGTTCCCACCGCCGCCACCTCCATGGCCCGCCGCTCCCGGTTCACCCGCACCCGGACGGGATAGCTCCCCAAAACAGCCAAAACCCCTTCCGGGAAGGGGCAGCTGGCAAAGGTCTGTTGAAAGGTTGGCATAGCTGTGTCTCGCTCCTTATCTGTCGCTGGCCTTGAGGGTATAGCGGGCCATGTCCACTACGCCCTGGTTGTTTTTGCCCGCCTTCTCCCGCACACCGTCAAAAGCCATGCCGCATTTGCGCATGACGCCGCCGGAATGGGGGTTGTTGGTGTCGTGCTCGGCCACAATCCGCTCCACGCCCACCTGGTCAAACAGGAAATCAAGCACCGCGCCCAGGGCTTCGGACATGATTCCCTGATGCCACCAGCGTTTGCCCATGCAGTAGCCGATCTCCGGGATGCTTCCGCCCTCATGCCAGTGCGCCACGTTGATGTTTCCCACGGGCTTCGGGCTGTGCACGTTGATGTTCCCCACGGGCTCCGGGCCGTGCTCCTTCAAGACGATGGCCCAGTTGTAATAATGATCGTCCCCGTACTGGGGCACCCACTCCCCCAAAATGCCCTCCGTCACCGACACGTCGGCGTGGGTGGGCCAGGTGAGGAATTTCGTCACCTCATCGTCACTGGCCCAATTGACGAACATGGCGGGGGCGTCGGACAGCTCAAACCGGCGCAGGATCAGCCGCTCCGTCTCTATGTACTGTGTTCCAATGTGGTTCATGTCCCTCTCCTCACAATTCCTCGATCAGCTTCATCAGCCCCGGCACCAGCTTGTCCTCCGGCACTTTCGCCACAATCTCCCCGCGGCGGAACAGCACGCCCTCTCCCCTGCCGCCCGCGATGCCCACGTCGGCGTGGCGGGCCTCGCCGGGGCCGTTGACGATACACCCCATCACCGCCACGGTGATGGGCTTGTCCACACCCTTCAAAAGCTCCTCCACCCGCTTCGCCATGGGGATCAGGTCGATCTGGGTCCGCCCGCAGGTGGGGCAGGAGATGAGCTCCGGCCCCTCCCGGCGCAGGCCGATGGCCTTCAAAATCCGCCGGGCGGCGTAGACCTCCTCCACCGGGTCGGCGGTGAGGGACACCCGCAGGGTGTCCCCGATTCCCAACGCCAGCAGCCCGCCGATGCCCGCCGCCGCTTTCAGCTCCCCCATCTCCCGGGTGCCCGCCTCGGTGACGCCCAGGTGCAGGGGGTAGCCGTACCGCTCCGCCATCAGCTGATACGCCCGCATGGTCACCGGCACGGAGGACGCCTTCAGCGACACGCAGATATCCTCAAACCCGTACAGCTCCAGCAGCCGGATATGGCCCAAGGCGCTTTCCACCATGGCCTCCGGGGTGGGGCCGCCGTACCTGTCCAGCAGCTCCTTTTCCAGCGAGCCGCCGTTCACCCCCACCCGGATGGGGATCCTCCGCTCCTTGCAGGCTTTCGCCACCGCCTCCACCCGCCGGGGCGCGCCGATGTTGCCGGGGTTGATGCGGATCTTGTCGATCCCCTGCTCCGCCGCCGCCAGGGCCAGCCGGTAGTCAAAGTGGATGTCCGCCACCAGGGGCAGCGGGCTGCCCGCCTTCAGGGCCCCGATGGACCTGGCCGCCTCCATGTCGGGCACCGCCACCCGGACGATATCGCACCCCGCCGCCGCCAGCGCCCGGATCTGGGCCAGGGTGGCGTCCACGTCATGGGTGGGGGTGTTGGTCATGGACTGGATGGAAACGGG